>NZ_JAVRHQ010000024.1:0-65430 GCF_031846485.1 Autumnicola tepida | reverse complement strand
TTTTGTAACATGATGTCTCAACAGCTGTGTGAGATCCTTTTTTCTATTGCTCCTGTTCTGTAGGCATAATATAAACATCATTAATATTTGCCCTGTGTGGCTGCGATAGCGAATAGTAAATAGATTCTGCTATATCTTCAGCCTGTAAGGGAGTTAAATGCTCCAGTTGAGAGACAAAACCTTCCTTGATCTCCTCATCGGTTATTGTGTCTGTAAGTTCGGTTTCCACAGCTCCCGGTTCTATAGAGGTGGCTTTAATTCCAAATTTTGGTGCCAGCTCCATCCGTAACCCTTCAGTAAACATTTTTACTGCCGATTTTGTCGCGCAGTAAACAGCGCCTCCGGGATAATTTTTTCTTCCCGCGCTGGAAGAAATATTGATAATGTGCCCGGATTTTTGTTCCATCATGGTGGGCAGTACTGCGGCAACACCATTAAACACTCCTTTAATATTAACATCTACCATGGTGTCCCATTCATCGGTATGCAAGTTTTTTACGTAAGAAAGGGGCATGAGGCCGGCATTATTGATAATAGCGTCAATGCTCCCGAATTCTTCTTTGGCTTTGTTCGCAACTTCCTTAAAATCTTCTTTTTTGGTAACATCTGCAGGCACTACTAAGGCTGTCCCGCCATTGTCTTCAATTTTTTGTTTCAGGGAATTCAGGCGTTCTTTCCTGCGAGCGCTTAGTACAACATTTGCCCCTGCGTGGGATAACCTAAGTGCCGTTGCTTCGCCAATTCCACTTGATGCTCCGGTAATAATTACCGTTTTTCCTTTCATTTCCATAAATAACTTTTTTTGGAAAATTAGCTTTAAACCTTGCCGTTGCCAAGTCCCAAGGCAGCTTTAGCAAGGCTTTAACGGAGAAAAGCATCAATCGTTAAAGAATCTTATGATCTCTAGAAGTTTAATATATCCTGATCTTTTCTCCAGAGGCGCTTAATTCTTACCTGGAAAGTCCTGCAAGCGGATGGCGGGTAGATTCCCGGTGAATAATAAGTGTTTCCAGGATATGTTGAACAGGATCGGGATTATTTTTTATATCCAGGGTTTTATCATTGTCCATCTGTAACCTGGAAATAAGGGTTTCCACTGCCAATTTCCCTTGTTCTTCGGCGTGTTGATTTACGGTGCTTAATGATGGAAGAAAATGTTCTCCCATAAAGCCGTTGGTAAATCCTATTACTGACAGATCTTCCGGAATTTTGTAACCGTGCTTTATGGCGGCGCGCATACTACGGATCGCAGAGAGTTCATCTGCTGCCAGAATACCATCTACAGACTTTTCAGCAAGAACCGGTAAGAGTTTTTCTTCAAAAGCCTCATCATCCCTAATGTGGAGCACAAAAGGTTTTGCCCTGTGCTTTGCCTGCGACATGGCATAGCCATTTTGCCTCTGTAAATCAACGCTGGTATCAAAGATTGTAGAAAGATAAATAATATTCCTGCAACCGCTTTCATGCATTTCATCAGTTGCTTTTTCCGCTATTTTGTGATCATCTATAGAAATACTGTCACAGCGTAATTCGTTGGAAATCCTATCGAAAAGGACCAGCGGAATTCCGTAGTCAATAATGCGGTTAAGATGATCCAGTTTATTTGTTTGCTGGGTTTCTTTTGCCAGGGAAAGTATAATTCCATCTACACGGCCATTAAGAAAGGTTTTAAGGCTTTCCGCCTCCTTTTGAGTAGATTCGTTAGAAATACAGATAATGATCCTGTATCCCGCTTTTCCTGCAGTAGATTCTATACCATAAAGGGCTTTGGTAAAAAAGGAAGGGAGGATGTTTGGGATAATTACTCCAATGGTTTTGGTTTTGTTGGCTTTAAGACTTTGTGCCATGCCATTGGGTATGTAATTGTTTAAAAGAGCAAGTTGTTTAACGCGACTTCTTGTTTGGGCACTTATCTCTGGGCTGTCATTTAAGGATTTGGAAACTGTGGATATAGATAGATTCAGCAGCCCGGCCAGTTTTTTTAAAGTCACTTTTTGCTCCATAACTTTATTGTTTGGTGTAATGTTGCTTCGGAAGCTGCTTTAAAGTTTCCGCAGCCATCTCTGCAGTGATATCCCTTTGTGGCCCCGCAAACATTTCATAGCCCACCATAAATTTTTTCACCGTGGCGGATCTTAAAAGTGGTGGATAAAAAGACATATGAAAATGCCATTCCGGATATTCCGCGCCATCTGTGGGTGCCTGATGAATCCCTGAAGAATAAGGAAAAGAAGTCTCAAAGAGATTATCATACATAATAGTTAGCTTTTTAATGATTTCAGCAAAAGCTTTTTCTTCATCTTCGTTTAGCTGATTTATATTCTGATGCTGTTCCCGGGGAATGATCATCGCTTCATAAGGCCATACCGCCCAATAGGGAATCAAAGCTACAAAATACTCATTTTCAGATAGAATACGTTTGTTTAATTCCAGTTCCTGTGTTAAATAATCGCTAAGAATGCTGCGTTTATTTTTCTTCCAGTACTCTTTTAAATGATATGATTTCTTCTGAATTTCTGTAGGAATCGAAGAGTGGGACCAGATTTGCCCATGCGGATGCGGGTTGCTGCAGCCCATAATAGCACCTTTATTTTCAAAAATCTGGACATAATTGATATCTTCCATACTGCCCAGTTCCCTAAACTCCTTCTTCCACATTTTCACTACTTTGGTAATATCCTCAGTTTCCATAAGCGGCAGGGTGAGGGAATGGTTTGGTGAAAAACAAACCACTTTGCAGACCCCTTTTTCACTTTTTGCTTTTAAGAGGCCGTTGTTCACTTTTTCTTCAGGAGTGTCTGGCAATAATGCCGAAAAATCATTTTTAAAGGCATAGGGTTCTGTATATTGTGGATTGGTTTCTCCACTGGCTCGGGTATTGCCGGGGCAGAGGTAGCAGGATTCATCATATTCCTGCCTTCTCTCTGCGGAATTCTTTTCTGTTTTTCCCTGCCAGGGGCGCTTGGTGCGATGCGGGGAAACCAAAATCCATTCCCCGGTTAAAATATTATATCTTCTGTGCGGATTGTTATTCAGTTCGTTGCTCATTTCTAATGAATTTTCAGAATTGTTTTAACTTATTTGCGTTCCTTCACCTGGAGAGACAGAGATCATATCCATTTTAATTTTAAATTTCCTAAAGTAGGCTTCAGAAATTTCCTTAATATAATCCTCAATTTTATCGGCTTCAATTAAATTGATGGTACAGCCGCCAAAACCACCGCCCATCATGCGGGAGCCGTAAATAAAATCTTTGTCTTCAGAAAAATCCACCATAAAATCCAGCTCGCGGCAGCTCACTTCATAATGATGTTGAAGGCCTCTGTGGGATTGGTACATCAACTCCCCAAATCTTTTCAGTTGCCCCTTTTTCATTGCTTCGGAAGCTTCCTGAACCCTTTCGTTTTCATTTAAAACGTACAGGCAGCGTTGATAGGTTTTTTCAGAAAGCTCGTCCTTAAATTCTTCCAGCATCTCAATATTTACTTCCCTTAGGGACGAAACTTCAGGGTAATTCTGCCGGATTTTCTCCACGGCATCTTCACATTCCGCCCGGCGGGTGTTGTACTCGCTATCGGCAAGGCTGTGGGAAACATTGGTATTCAGCAGTAATAGTTTGCAGTTTTTAAAGTCGGCAGGAATAAATTCGGTTTCCAGAGTTTTGCAATCCAACAGAATAATATGGTCTTTTTTGCTCATAACAGAAGCAAACTGATCCATAATCCCGCAGTTCGAGCCCACAAAATTATTTTCAGCCCTTTGTGAAAGCTCTACAATTTCCTGTTTAGACAAATTCAGTTTAAACAATTTATTTAAACCGGCAGCAAAACCACATTCAAGTGCAGCAGAAGAACTAATTCCCGCACCAATAGGCAGTTCGCTTTCAATAATACAATCAAAACCCAGCAATTTTTTGTTCAGTTTTTGAATTTCATCAATGACGCCCAGTAAATAATTTTTCCAGGAATCTTCCTGTTTAGAAATTTCATTCAGTGAAAATTCATAGTAGCTATCAAAAGTTTTACTATAAATTTTACAATTTTCGCCAGATTCATTCTTTTTAAAATCGAAAAATATTTTTTTATCAATGGCAGTGGGCATCACAAAACCATTGTTATAATCTGTATGTTCTCCAATAAGGTTGATTCGTCCAGGTGATGATACTTTAACTTCTGCCCGGAAATCTTTAAAATTGTTTGAAAAGGTCATTAGCTTCTTTTTCAGAAAAAATTATTTGCTTCGAATATAATAAATGTAATAAATACGTTCATTCAATTTTTGAATTTATTCTATATCTTTAGAAAATATATTATGAGAATTATAATAAATGACTGAAATAACATCAGATTTATACCGCGTTAAAGATAAACTATACGCGGCAGCAGATTGTATAATTTTTGGCTTTGAAAGCGGAAGAATAAAATTGTTGCTTTTTAGAAGAAGAGTGGAGCCATTAAAAGGGGAGTGGTCGCTTATAGGAAGTTTTGTTCGATTGGAAGAAGACGTCTCTGAAGCCGCAAAACGTGTCCTGAAAGAAATTACCGGTCTTGAAAATGTATATATGGAGCAGTTAAAAGCTTATGGCAAAGCTGACCGCGACCCCGGATTTCGGTGTTTGTCTATTGCCCAATATGCCCTTATCCGTATAAATGAATATGATGAGGAACTGGTTGAAAAACATGGCGCCCACTGGTTTGATATAGATGAAGTGCCGGATTTGGTTTTAGACCACAACCAAATGGTGGCAGATGCATTGGAGTGTTTAAAACAAAAGGCGCGTTACCAGCCCATTGGATTTGAACTTTTACCGGAAAAATTCACCATTCCGCAATTACAGCAGCTTTATGAGGCAATTTATCAGCGGGAACTGGATTCCCGTAATTTCCGGAAAAAACTGCTTTCTTTAAAAGTATTGATTAAGCTGGACGAAAAAGATAAATCCGGTTCTAAAAGAGGCGCGTTTTTATACAAATTCGATCACGAAAATTATCAAAAATTGTTGAAATCCGGCTATAACTTTGAAATTGCATAGGCAGAGCTAACTTTACCACCTTTTGCATCATAATTAAGAATCCCATGAAAAATAAATTAAACCGAAGACAGGCAATTAAGAATCTCGCCCTTGGATCTGGAGCATTGAGCCTTGGAGGTCTCACCTTTGCCTCTGCACAGGATGCAGAAAGTGAAAATTTAGAAAAACTAAAAGGGAATGTAAAACATTCTGCCTGCCGCTGGTGTTATAATGATATACCTTTGGAAGCGTTTGCGCAGGAATCGGCGGAACTGGGTTTAAAGGGAATCGATCTTTTAAGGCCTTCGGAATGGGATACTGTTGAAAAATATGGCTTGGAATGCTCCATGGCTACAGATGATTTTGCCAATATTGAACATGGCTTTAATGATCCCAAAAATCACAAGAAATTACAGTCTGCTTATAAGCCATTAATCGATAAAGCTGCGGAGCACGGAATTAAAAATGTAATATGTTTTTCAGGAAATAAAAGACGGTTAAGCAAAGCTGAAGGTTTGGAAAACTGTGCTGTTGGCCTTACTCCTTTATTAAAATACGCCAGGGATAAAGATGTAAACTTGGTGATGGAACTTCTAAACAGCAAAGTGAACCATCCCGATTATCAATGTGATCATACCAAATGGGGGGCGGAACTTTGCGAAAAAATGGGGATGGACAATTTTAAGCTGCTTTATGATATTTATCACATGCAGATTATGGAAGGAGATGTGATAAGGACCATTACAAATAACCACCAATATATTAATCATTATCATACCGGCGGGGTGCCGGGCCGGCATGAGATTAACGACTCCCAGGAATTAAATTATCCTGCGATAATTAAGGCTATTCTGGAAATCGGTTTTGATGGATATATCGCCCAGGAGTTTGTTCCTACTTACAGTGATAAAATGGCGGCGCTTAAAGAAGGAGTGATGATTTGTGATGTATAATGTAAATTCTGCAGTAGGTTCTATTTCATAATTCTTATGTTGAAATCTTAAAAGTTGCCCTCCCTATAATTCGAATTCCTGCCGAGTGGCAGTTCATTTTCAATCCATTTCTTACATTTTCTGCCTTACATTGTTTTTACCCCAGTTATATCTCCGAAGAAATAACAATAGAAGGTTAATATTCTATCTTTTTTGAATGTTCTGGTTTTTATCTAAAAACAGGTGATTTCCCCCATAGACCATTCGTTTTTCCTATGTTAAATTTAGGCTCCTCCTTTATGCAGTGTTGCAGGATAAATTATCTGCAATATTCCTAAAGCCATTTCTCCCCTTCATTTTCAATCATTTCACTTTGGTCGAATTTTATATGTTTCACCTAAATATATTTTTATGAAAAAGATTAATTACAATTTTCTGGCATTTGCTTTTGTGGCTCTTCTTTTCTCTTCGTGTAGTAAAGAAGATGGAAATGAAAAAACCAGTGAGAACTTTGCCAGATTATCATTTAGTACCGCTTTAAACCAAATGTTGGATAAACAAGGCACTTTTAAAAATCATCTTGATGATGTTCCGGATTGTATTAATGGAGAACCCGCATATGTGCAGGTAGCATTGCAGGATTCCGATGGCAACTGGGTAGCCGGTGAAGATGGTGATGAAGATAATTTTATTGAAATTCCTGTTCTTTATGATGAAGAGGAAGATGCCTGGTTCACAGATTATTCTATGGAGCTTGAGTTACCTGAAGGAAACTACACCCTCGAATATTTTGGGGTACTAACAGAAGATTACGAGGTATTATGGATTGCACCCCGGGAAAATGATGAATATGGCCCCGTAAGCTTTCAGGGGTATGTAGATGAACCTTTACCAATTTCAATAAATCTTGGGAATGGCGTTAAAAAATACGTGAATGTGGAAGTTATTTGTTACGATAATCGCCTTGTAAATCGATATGGTTACCTGTTTTTTGATATTGAGGCCACACAAGTAATTAACTTTTGTGTTTTCGGTAATTATTGTGCTGAAAATGCACGCCATTATCCCGCTAATTTTCGATTAGATGTATGGGTCTATAGTGGAGATCCTGATGCTCCCATGGGAACTCCACTGTTTGACGAAAACAACCCATATATAAACGTGGTGGGAACAAATAACGATGGTGATGATTATGCTGAACCATTATGTATAACACTGCCCAATACAGCGGGTGAAGATTTATATTATGCAGAAATTTCTTTAATCGACTTTAATAGTGGAGAGACCGAAGGAGAAATTATTAGGAGCGGAGTATTTAGTGATGAGGATGTCATGGAATTATACAGTGATGCAGAAAATACCGATTACTATCATTTTCAGCAGGGAGATTGCTTAGCGGGTGATACTCCGGCCTTTCTGCAGGAAGGTAACGGGCTGGGCCTGGAATTTGAGCCCGAAGGACCCGCTCCAGATTGGGGACCAACAATAACAGATCCTATGTTGGTTGTTATTGAGCAATTGCTCAGTTACAATGTACCACCTCTTTATACCCTAACAGCAGAAGAAGCCCGGCAGCAGCCAAGTTTTGCAACTGCATTAATGGATGTTATGGAAGAATATAACATTCCTGCTCAAAATACAAATGTAGATACAACAGGTGTTTCTATTCCGGTTGAAGGAGGACAGATTCATGGCAGGATCTACACACCCGATTCCGGCAGGGACTCATATCCTGTTATTGTTTATTTTCACGGTGGTGGCTGGGTAATTGCAGGAATTGATACTTATGATGCTTCTATCCGGGCCCTGGCAAATAAGGCAGATGCTATAGTGGTGGCGGTGGCATATAGGCAGGCGCCGGAATATAAGTTTCCAACTGCCAATAATGATGCTTACGAGGCTTACTTGTGGACTTTGGATAATGCTGAATCCTTTAATGGAGATAGCGAAAATGTTGCAGTGGTAGGTGAAAGTGCAGGCGGTAATCTTGCTGCAGGGGTGAGTTTAATGGCCAGGAACAACGGAGTGCAACTTCCTGTTCATCAGACGCTTATTTATCCTATTGCAAATGATAATTTTAGTACAGCCTCTTATTTAGAGTATCAAAATGCGGTACCGTTAAACAGGCCTTTAATGATGTGGTTCTTTGATAAATATCTTAATTCTCCTTCAGAAGGTGATAACCCGTTAATTTCTCTTGTGGAAGCAGATTTGAGCGGTTTACCATCAACCACAGTAATAAGTGCCGAGATTGACCCGCTGCAGAGCGAAGGTAGACAACTGGGGCAGGAACTACAGAGGGCAGGTGTGCAAACAACTTATGAACTTTTTACCGGGGTAACGCATGAATTCTTTGGAATGGCAGCTGTGGTACCACAGGCAGAGGAAGCTCAAAATTTGGTAGCTTCAGAATTAAGGGAAGCATTTAATAATTAGTATAAATAAATTTCTAATTCATTAAACAAAAAAGAGGCTGCCCTTCCAAAGCAGCCTCTTTTTATAATTAACACTTAAAATTAAATTATCCGCATTTGGAAGACCCACAGTCTTTACAGGTAAGGCAACCTTCCTGATAAATTAAACTGGTGGAATTACAATTATTACATTTTTCTTTTCTGGCAACAGTTCCATCGGCAATATAGCGTTTAAGAGCCCTTGCCACCCCATTTTTCCATGTATTGATAGACTCGGTATCAAGTTGAAGGCTGGCGATAAGATCCACCACTTTTTCTATGGACATTCCATGCCTTAGGGTACTGGAAATTAGTTTAGCATAATTCCAGAATTCGGGATTGAATTTATGCGAAAGCCCTTCAATAGTGGTTTTATAGCCTCTTTTATTCTGATACTGAAAATCGTACCTGGAGGTGCCATCTTCATTCCTGTTCTTGATAATGAGGCCTTCATTTACCCATCTCGGAATTAAGATTCCGTCTTCATCATCGGCAAAACCGGTAAAGATCTCGTAAGGACGGTCATCAATAAGGCCTATAAAAGCGATCCACTTATCTTTATTGTTCTGGAACCTTACCACATCGGCTTTTAAAACCTGTGGCCTTTTTGTTGGAAAAACGGCATTGCCTTCTTCCTTTTCTTCTTCTTTTTTCTCTTCATTGGAAATAAGCACTCCGGAACGGGAACCGTCACGATATACCGTCACCCCTTTACATCCCGCCTGCCAGGCTTCCAGATAAAGCTGTCCCACAAGTTCTTCAGAAGCGTCATTTGGAAGATTTATGGTTACACTAATGGAATGGTCTACCCATTTTTGAACCGCGCCCTGCATTTTTACTTTGCTTAACCAATCCACATCGTTGGAAGTTGCCTGGTAATAAGGGGAACTTTTTACCAGTTTATCCAGTTCTTCCTGAGTGTAATTTTTTGTTGTGTCGTGGCCTTTGGCTTTCATCCATTCCTTAAAGCGGTGGTGAAAGACCACATATTCTTCCCAGGAATCCCCAACTTCATCTACAAAATCTACTCTTACATCCTTATCATTTGGGTTCACTTTTCTTCTTCTTTTATAAACCGGAAGGAAAACAGGTTCAATACCAGAGGTGGTTTGCGTCATTAAACTTGTAGTGCCGGTGGGGGCAATAGTCAAAAGAGCAATGTTTCTTCGGCCGTATTCCAGCATATCATAATACAGCTTTTCATCAGCTTCCCGCAGGCGCTGGATAAAAGGATTTTCTTTTTCCCTGTCGGAATCAAAAATGCTGAAAGCACCACGTTCCTTTGCAGTATTTACTGAACCTCTGTATGCTTCCAGCGCCACTTGTTTATGAATATCCACTGAAAAATCCACACCTTCTTTGCTGCCGTATTTCAAACCTAATCCTGCAAGCATATCACCTTCCGCAGTAATCCCGATTCCTGTTCTTCGGCCTTCCTGTGCTTTTTTTCTAATGTTAAGCCATAGGTTTCTTTCTACTCCTTTAATGTCAAGATTCTCAGGATCGGCATCAATTTTGGCGAGAATTCCATCAATTTTTTCCAGCTCCAGGTCAATGATATCATCCATTATTCTCTGCGCGGCTGCAATATGTTTCTTAAAAAGGTCATAGTTAAAAGAAGCATTTTCAGTAAAAGGCTCTTCTACATAAGAGAATAAATTGATGGCCAGCAGGCGACAGGAATCGTAAGGGCAAAGCGGTATTTCCCCACAAGGGTTGGTAGACACAGTCTTATAACCGAGATCTGCATAACAATCTGGTACAGATTCATTTATTACAGTATCCCAGAATAGGATTCCAGGTTCCGCCGATTGCCACGCATTATGAACAATTTTTTTCCACAGCTTTTCTGCTTCAATATCTTTTACATTTACAGGATCTTTACTGTGAATTGGGTATTTTTGGGTGTAGGTGCCGTTATCTTTTACAGCTTTCATAAAAGCGTCATCAATCCTTACCGATACATTGGCTCCGGTAACTTTTCCCTGTTCCATTTTCGCATCTATAAAATCTTCAGCGTCGGGATGGTTGATAGAAACTGAAAGCATTAAGGCGCCTCTTCTTCCATCCTGTGCCACTTCACGGGTAGAGTTGGAATAGCGCTCCATAAAAGGAACGATACCGGTAGAAGTTAAAGCAGAATTCTTTACCGGCGAACCTTTAGGGCGAATGTGCGAAAGATCGTGACCAACACCGCCACGGCGTTTCATAAGCTGTACCTGTTCCTGGTCTATTTTCATAATTCCGCCGTAGGAGTCTGAGTCGCCTTCGTTACCAATCACAAAACAATTGGAAAGGGACGCGATTTGGTATGGATTCCCAATACCGGCCATTGGACTCCCCTGTGGTACGATATATTTGAAGTCCCTGATGAGATCAAAAACTTCATCTTCTGTCATGGGATTAGGATACCGCTGCTCAATTCTCGCTATTTCCTTAGCGATCCTTCTGTGCATATCATTGGGAGTAAGCTCATAGATGTTGCCGAAGGAATCCTTAAGAGCGTATTTGTTGACCCAAACCCTCGCGGCAAGGTCATCTCCTTTAAAATACTCTACAGAGGCTTTAAATGCTTCTTCCTGGGAATATGTTTTAGGAGCCGTTGGTTTTTCTTGTACTGGCATACAATGTTAGATTTTTGGGATTAGTAATTCTGGTAAAAGATGAATGTAAATGTAGGTAAGAAAACCATATGTTTTCAAATATATCTTTTCAAAGTTATCAAGAAAAAGGTGTTAATAAATTGAATTTCAATAATTTGGTAATTTATCAACATACAAAAGTTGACAAATAATTAAAATTTAACTAAGAAGAGTGGAATAAGCTATGAGCGGCTTTAAAGCAGGTTTGGGATGAAAATAAAAAAAAGAGGCTGATTGAAAATTCAATCAGCCTGCTTTGAATTAACACCTATGAAAATTCAAAATAAAAACTTATTCTATAATATACGCTAACAAATAACTTCTTAATTCATGCCCCATTTTCATCGGAGGTAGGGTAATATTTTTACCGGAAAAGCTTAAATTTCATCCGGATAATGTTAATCTTTCTGTTAAAGCAGGCAATATAGGAACTTTTTTTCTGGTTACCATGAAAAATCACTGGTATAACTATTATTGATATCTTGGCTGGTTTTAAAATGCGTTTGGTAAGCAAAAGGTATACTATGAAGAATAGTGGAGCGGTAATATTTGATCTTGACGGGATAGTGGTGGATACTACAGGTTTACAGTTCCTGGCCTGGAGAAAAATAGCCAATGATTTTGGTTTTGATTTTTCCAAAGATCAAAATGAAGGGTTAAAAGGCCTTAGCAGGGAAGATTGCCTGAAGCAAATCCTCGCCTGGGGCAATATTAAGCTTTCTGTGAAAGATTTCCATAAATGGATGGATATTAAGAACAGTTATTACCTTAATTATATATACGAAATGGATGCTTCGGCAATTTTGCCGGGCACTCTTGAGCTAATGGATGTTCTTCAGGAAGAAAATATTCCCTTTGCCCTGGGATCTGCTAGTAAAAGCGGGAAAATTGTTTTGAAGCAACTGGGCATATATTCCCGGTTTGATGCTGTTGTTGACGGGAATGATGTGAAGAATGGAAAGCCTGACCCAGAAATTTTCCTTCTGGCTGCAAATAGATTAGGTTTTGCACCTTCTGCCTGTGTGGTGTTTGAAGATGCCGTGGCAGGAGTGCAGGCGGCTAATCGTGCCGGGATGATAAGTATAGGAGTTGGAAATAAGGGACTGCAGAAAGAAGCTGATTTCACTTTTAATAATCTTACTGAAGTAACCCGGGAATTCTTACAAAATTTCCTTTTATTTCAATCATAGTAAGTAAACCAGATGATATAAACAACAGAGGAATAGAAACTTCGATTATTCCCTTTTCCTGCGGAATCCTGATAATATGGAACCAAAAATCATAAAACTTTAAAAAGCCAAGGTTAAAATTGTTCAAATTTGCTAGTTATTAACCGAAAACGATTTAGTTTTTTACTAAATTAGGTTATGTAGAATAATTAAAATAGCTTTGGCTTAATGTCAAAGAAAATCAACACAATAGGAGTACTAACCTCGGGAGGAGATGCTCCGGGAATGAATGCTGCAATAAGGGCAGTTGTTAGGGCTTGCTCATATTATCATTTAGATTGTAAAGGTGTTTATCGCGGTTATCAGGGCCTAATAGAAGGGGACCTGGAGGAGTTAAACGCTAGATCTGTAAGAAATATTATTAATAAAGGAGGAACTTTCCTTAAATCAACCCGTTCAGAAGAATTCAAAACAAAGGAAGGTCGTGCCAAAGCGCATGAACAATTGAAGAAAGCCGGTGTGGATGCGCTGGTAGTTATTGGTGGGGACGGAACTTTTACCGGAGGGGTTCATTTTTTTGATGAGTTCAGGTTTCCTATTGTAGGAATCCCGGCAACTATAGATAATGATATTAATGGCACAGATTATACCCTTGGGTATGACACCGCTTTAAATACCGTTGTGGAAGCTATAGACAAAATTCGCGATACGGCCAGTTCCCATAACAGGCTTTTCCTTGTGGAGGTTATGGGCCGGGACGCAGGAGATATAGCGTTAAATAGTGGTATTGGCGCCGGGGCTGAAGAAATTCTTATTCCCGAAGAAAGCGCAGGGGTAGAAAGAATGCTAGAATCTCTCCATAAAAGCAAGAAATCTGGTAAAACCTCAAGCATCATAGTGGTGGCTGAAGGAGAAAAAAGCGGTAAGAACATTTTTGAGCTCGCCGATTTTATACATGAACAGGATGAAGATTATGATATAAGGGTTTCAGTATTAGGCCATATCCAGCGGGGAGGTTCCCCAAGCTGTTTCGATCGTGTCCTTGCCAGTAAGCTGGGAGTAGGGGCAGTGGAAGCCCTGCTTGATGGACGTACAAAAGTAATGATAGGCCTGCATCATCAAAAAGTAGTAAGGATTCCTTTGGAAGATGCGATTAAAGGACATTCAAAAATAGATAAAGAATTAAGAAGGGTGGCAGACATCACTTCAGTTTAAATTTTAAAAATAGAAAAATGAGTACAAAAATTGGAATTAACGGTTTTGGCCGGATCGGGCGTATAGCATTTAGAATAGCTGCTGAAAATAATGATGTTGAAGTTGTGGCAATTAATGATTTGCTGGAAGTAGATCACTTAGCTTATTTGTTAGCCCATGATTCGGTGCATGGAAAATTTAAAGGAGATGTTTCTGTAAAAGACGGAAATCTTGTGGTTAACGGAAAAACCATTCGTGTAACTGCAGAACGCAATCCTGAAGATTTAAAATGGGATGAAGCCGGAGCTGAAGTGGTTTTGGAATGTACCGGTATTTTCACCTTAAAAGACAAAGCTGAAGCCCACCTTAAAGCCGGAGCGAAAAAAGTAGTGATTTCAGCACCTTCAAAAGATGCCCCAATGTTTGTTATGGGAGTAAATCATACTGAAGTTAAAGCGGAAGACAAAGTAATCTCTGGTGCTTCATGTACTACTAACTGCCTTGCTCCCCTTGCTAAAGTGATGGAAGATGAATTTGGTATTGTTGAAGGACTTATGACTACTGTTCACGCAAGTACTTCTACACAATTCACTGTAGATTCTCCTTCTAAAAAGAACTATAGGCTGGGAAGAAGTGCTATGGCTAATATTATCCCTAGTTCTACCGGGGCTGCTGTGGCTGTAACCAAAGTAATTCCTGAGCTAAAAGGAAAATTGACCGGCATGGCTTTTCGAGTTCCAACTACAGATGTTTCTGTGGTGGACCTTACAGTAAGAACAGAGAAGTCTGTATCTTATGATGACATTAAAGCTGCCTTTAAAAAGGCTGCGGAAGGTGACCTTAAAGGAGTTATTTCCTATACTGAAGAAGAAGTGGTTTCCCAGGATTTTGTTTCAGATCCACATACCTGTAATTTTGATGCAGGAGCCGGAATCGCTCTTAATGATAATTTCTTTAAACTAATTGCATGGTATGACAACGAGTACGGTTATTCAGCAAAATTAATTGATTTGGCTGCTCACGTTGCTTCACTATAATTACTCCATAAGCCTGAAAATTCGTTGAGCTGTAAATATTGTTACAGGAAACGTGGTTTTCAGGCTTTTTTGTCTCTCATTATCAAATAAAAAATTATGATTTTAATTACCGACGGGGGATCTACCAAATGTGACTGGATTCTTTTGGATCATCAGGGGGAACAGGTATTTAAAACCCGTACCAAGGGATTAAACCCCGCGGTATTCCCAGAGCTGGTGCTGGAACAACGTATTGAGGAAAATCCGGAACTAAGATCTGTTAAAGACAAGATTGAAAAAGTTCATTTTTTTGGAGCTGGTTGCGGGACTGAAACACCACGTAAACTACTTCAGGATATTATTGCCAATTTTTTCACTAATGCAGATGAAGTTCTGGTAAGGGAAGATACAGTGGCCGCAGTATATGCTACCGGAACAAATCCCGGGATTGTTTGTATTCTGGGGACTGGTTCCAACAGTAGTTATTTTGATGGTAAAGAGATTCACCAAACAATACCTTCACTGGGTTATATCCTTATGGATGAAGCCAGTGGGAATTACTTCGGAAAAAGACTCATCAGGGATTATTATTACAAAAGAATGCCCCCGGAACTGGTCTTGAAATTTGAAGAAAAGTTCAACCTGGATTCCGATGAAATAAAAAAGAACCTTTACAGAAGGGAAAATCCCAATACTTACCTGGCTTCTTTCGCGGAATTTATTTTTACCAATGAAAGGAATGGTTATTTCTACAAGCTGGTATATGAGGGAATTCATGATTTTGTGCAAACCCGTGTTCTTTGTTATAAGCAGGCGCAAAGCGTGCCAATCCATTTTATAGGAAGTATAGCTTATTTTAGCGAAGACATCATCAGGGCAGTACTCCAACCATACGGACTGGAAATAGGAAATATAGTGCGTCGTCCCATCGATGGATTAATAGAACATTACAGGACCAATTTTTTCAATAAAACTACTCAGGATTAAAAAATTATCTGAGGAATTATAGAAGCCGGTTTCATGTTGAAGCCGGCTTTTTTGTTGAATTATTTTTCAGGAGAAGAAAAAATATCTCCCTTCAACATAAATTTTGATTACTTTTAAAAGATTCAATTTTATTAAATGCTGGTAAAAGTCTACGGTAGTGCCGTTTTTGGAGTAGAGGCCACCACTATAACCGTAGAGGTTAATGTGGCCACAGGCATAGGATATCACCTGGTAGGTTTACCAGACAATGCGGTAAAAGAAAGCAGTTTTAGGATTGCGGCCGCGCTGCAAAATAACGGCTACAAATTTCCGGGCAAAAAGATAATTGTAAATATGGCCCCGGCCGATCTTCGCAAAGAAGGCTCAGCCTACGATCTTACTTTCGCTCTTGGGATTCTTGCCGCTTCAGATCAAATTAAAGCTGAACAAATAGCAGATTTCATCATTATGGGGGAACTTTCTCTGGATGGAAGTCTTCAGCCCATAAAAGGAGCGCTTCCCATAGCCATTAAAGCAAAAGAGGAAGGTTTCAAAGGTTTTATCCTGCCGGTACAAAATGCCAAAGAAGCAGCTATTGTGAAAGGACTGGATGTTTACGGGGTTGAAAATATACTTGAATTAATCAATTTTTTTAATGAAGGAGCGCCTTTAGAACCCACAGTAATTAATACCAGGGAAGAGTTTTATAAAAACCTGGAAAATCCCGATCATGATTTTGCCGATGTAAAAGGTCAGGAGTCCATTAAGCGTTGTATGGAAATCGCTGCGGCCGGCGGGCATAATATAATTCTTATAGGGCCGCCGGGTGCGGGAAAAACTATGCTGGCAAAGCGCCTGCCCAGCATCTTACCACCAATGACTTTACATGAAGCGCTGGAAACCACGAAGATCCATAGCGTGGTTGGGCGGATAAAAGAAAATGTTGGATTAATGTCCCAAAGGCCTTTCCGTAGTCCGCACCACACCATTTCCGATGTCGCGCTTGTTGGCGGAGGGGCTTATCCGCAGCCGGGTGAAATTTCCCTTTCCCATAATGGGGTACTTTTCCTGGACGAACTGCCGGAATTTAAAAGAAGTGTGCTGGAGGTAATGCGGCAGCCGCTGGAAGATCGTGAAGTTACCATATCAAGGGCTAAATTTACAGTTACTTATCCTTCCAGTTTTATGTTGGTGGCCAGTATGAATCCAAGCCCCAGCGGTTTTTTTAATGATCCCGGCGGGCCTGCCACTTCCTCTCCGGCAGAGATGCAGCGCTATATGAGCAGAATAAGTGGGCCGCTTCTGGACAGGATAGATATTCACATAGAGGTTACCCCGGTGCCTTTTGAAAAGCTCACCGAAGAAAGAAAGGGAGAAAGTAGCATGGCTATTCGCGAACGTGTTACCAATGCCAGAAAAAAACAAACCGACCGGTTTAAAGATTTTGAAAATGTACATTACAATGCCCAGATGAATGTAAAGCATATCCGGCAATTCTGCGTGCTAAGTGATTCTTCCAAGCAGCTTCTTAAAACAGCAATGGAACGGCTTAACCTTTCCGCAAGGGCTTATGACCGGATTTTAAAAGTCTCCAGGACCATAGCCGATTTAGAGGCTTCAGATGCCATTAAAGACGCTCACATTAGTGAGGCTATTCAGTATCGCAGCCTGGATCGTGAGGGCTGGTTGGGATAAATTGTAAGATTTTATCAATTTTATACGAGTTAGTACGAGAACTGTTATATTTACGTGCAACAACATCTTAAACAATGAAAAGAATTCTACTACTGCTTATTTCCCTTGCAATATTTGGATGTAAAGGAGATAAATCTAACGATATGGAAAAATCTTCAGAACCTAAGACAGACAGTATAATGGATGAAGATATTATTCCAGATTCCATAATGGGTGAGGAAAAAGTAGATTTCACAGTTGAAGAGGCTAATAAGCTGGCAGAATTGCCGTTAGGTTGTATAAATACCGAGTATCCGAATAAACTTGGTCAAACCCTTGAAAATGCAGAGGCTATGGGCGAACCAAAGGAACTGCACCCCGCCTTTTATGGCTGTTTTGACTGGCATTCTTCCGTGCATGCGCACTGGTCTCTGGTTAGCCTTTTAAAACAATTTCCTGACCTGGAAAAGAAAGAGCAAATAAAGGAAACGCTTAAAAAGTCCCTTTCTGCGGAAAATATAAAGGCTGAGGTAGATTACTTTAAAAGGCCTCAAAGTGACTCCTATGAAAGAACATATGGATGGGCGTGGCTTTTAAAACTTTCCGAAGAATTGCAGACATGGAATGATCCTCTTGCTGAAGAACTAGCACAAAACCTTCAGCCACTTACAGATTTAGTTGTGGAGCGTTTTATGGAATTCCTGCCAAAACTCAATTACCCGATACGTGTTGGTGAGCATGAAAATACAGCCTTTGCTCTAAGCTTTGCCTATGATTATGCTGAGGCTGTAAAAAACCAGGAATTGATGGAACTCATTTCCAAACGTGCTAAGGACTTTTATTTAAAAGATGATAATTGTCCTGTAAGCTGGGAACCGGGAGGATTCGATTTTCTTTCCCCATGTTTGGAAGAAGTAGACATCATGCAGAAAATTTTGCCTAAAAATGCTTTCAATCTCTGGATCCAGGATTTTATGCCAGAGCTAACACAGGAGGATTTTAGTATGGAAGTAGGAGAAGTTTCCGACCGTACAGACGGCAAGTTGGTGCATCTGGACGGCCTTAATTTTAGCAGGGCATGGGTTTTTTATCATCTTGCCAACAAATATCCTGAAGATTTTAAACATCTTGAAACTCTTGCAAATGAGCATATTGCTTATTCTTTTCCCAATCTTATGGAAGATAGTTATGAAGGTGGGCACTGGCTGGGCATTTTTGCCATTTATGCTTTGAAGCAATCCAGGGCGGGAGAGTGAAGAAATTTTTAAACCAGTTAGGCCCGGGTGTATTGGTGTCGGCGGCTTTTATTGGGCCGGGTACGGTCACCGTATGCACCCTGGCCGGGGTACATTTTCAGTACGGGCTGCTTTGGGCGCTGGTTTTATCTATAGTTTCCTGCATTGTACTTCAGGAAATGTCTGCCAGGCTTGGGCTTATCTCCCAAAAAGGATTAAGTGAATGTATAAGGGAAGAGATTAAAAATCCAATTTTCAGGATTTTTTCCCTTGTGCTTATTTTTTCAGCTATTGTATTGGGAAATGCAGCTTACGAAGCTGGAAATATTACGGGTGCAGTCCTTGGAGTGGAAGCTTTTTTTGGGCCGGGCAATTTTATCACGGGCAATTTACAAATAAACCTCTGGAGTTTTTTAATTGGAGGTGCTGCTTTTATTATGCTCGCTATAGGAAACTATAAAGCACTGGAAAGAATTTTTATTGCCCTGGTAATACTTATGAGTCTTTCCTTTTTAATCACGGCAGTAATCACAAAACCGGAAATTATCGGAATTTTGAAAGGTTTTATTCCCTCTGCCAATTCTGCTGAAATCCTTACAGTTATTGCTCTTATCGGTACCACTGTCGTGCCTTATAACCTTTTTTTACACGCTTCCCTCGTAAGCGAAAAATGGCAAAATGCTACCGATTTGCCTGTTGCCAGAAAGGAGCTTATTGTTTCGATTATCCTGGGCGGACTGGTTTCTATGGCGGTAGTAATTTGCGGGGCATCTTCAAGATTAACCGAAATTTCTTCAGCGGCAGATATGGCTGCAGGCCTGGAGCCGTTATTCGGCAAATCCGCCACTTTTTTTATGGCAATGGGATTACTGGCAGCCGGAATAACATCGTCTGTTACAGCACCTCTTGCAGCTGCTTACGTAGTAAAAGGTTGCCTTGGCTGGAAAGGCGGCATGAAATCTTTTAGATTTAAGTTGGTATGGGCAATTGTACTTCTAATGGGCATCTTTTTTTCTTCCCTGGGCTTAAAACCCATACAAATTATCCAGTTTGCCCAAATTGCCAATGGTATTTTGCTGCCTGTCATAGCATTTTTCTTATTTTGGATTGTAAACCAAAAATCTGTGCTGGGCGACTACAGCAATACGAAAAAGCAAAATATCATTGCGCTTCTTGTATTGGCTATTGCCTTTTTTCTTGGAGTTAAATCCATTTATGCAGTGATTTCGAATTTTTAGAAGATGAAAAAAATACATATTAACTGCGACCTTGGGGAGGGGGCGACTTTTGATGCTGAACTTATGCCACACATTTCAGCCTGCAATATTGCCTGTGGCGGACACGCGGGGGACGAGGAAAGCATCAGGAAAACCATACATCTTGCGATTGAAAATAATGTTGAAATTGGGGCGCATCCTTCTTATCCCGATAAGGAAAATTTCGGAAGAAATTCATTAAATATTTCTGCGGAAGATCTTAAGGCATCAATTAAAAAGCAGGTAAAACTGGTCCAAAAAATAGCTGAACAAAAAGGAGTAAAGGTTACTCATGTAAAACCTCACGGCGCATTGTATAACGATGCTGCAAAAAACAAAAAGATAGCCGAGTTGGTATTAGAATCTTTGAATGAGGTTGAAGGTGATTTTTCCCTTTATGCGCCTTTTGGTTCTGTGATTTCCAAACTTGCTGAAGGTAAGATAAAGGTAGTTTTTGAGGCTTTTGCAGACCGTAATTACAACCCCGATTTAAGCCTGGTTTCCCGTTCAAAAAAACATGCGATAATTCATGAAAAAGAAGCGGTTTTTGAGCACGTTTTCAGGATGTATTCTGAAGGGAAAATACAGATGGAATCAGGGGAGGAATTGCCTATTAAAGCAGATACTTTTTGTGTACATAGCGATACGGAAAACGCAGTGGAAATTCTTCAGTTTTTACAGCAGAAGCTGCGTGATAAAAACGTAAAATTAGCGAAGATATGAACCAGGAATTTCCAAAGATAAAACCGATGGGGGAGCGGGCAATTTTGGTGCAATTTGAGCCCGAAATAAGTGAAGTCATGCTTCAAAAAGTCCTTTTTTATAAGGATAAAACAGAAGTATTTTATGATGAAGTAAAGGTTGAGGTAATCAATACATATAACTCGTTATTAATAAATTATGAATCATATATAGAGGATGTCTATGGAGAGGTTTCTGCACTGGAAAAGTTATTTAAAAATGCTAATATAGCTGAAACCGCTGAAGCCAGACTTTTCAAGCTTCCGGTTTGCTACAGCAGCAAATTGGGACCAGATATGGAATTGATTTCTTCAGAAAAGAAAATGGAACCTGAGGAAATTATCAGGCTGCATTCGGAGGCAATTTATACGGTCTATTTTGCTGGTTTTTTACCAGGCTTTTTATACCTGGGCGGCCTGGATGAAAAACTTCATTTTCCACGAAAAAATGAACCCAGATTGAAGATAGAAAAAGGAGCGGTTGGAATAGGTGGAAAGCAAACCGGAATTTACCCTAAATCCAGCCCCGGCGGATGGCAGATTATTGGCAATTGCCCGGTGCCGGTTTTTGTAAAAAATAAACTTCCGCCGATTGAAATTTCAGCAGGAGATAAGATAAAATTTTATCCTGTTTCCGAAGCGGAATTTGAGAAGATTTCCGAAGAGATAAACACTGGAAAATTTAATTTAAAAGCTGAAAAATATGATGGGTGAAATTGAGGTTTTACAGCCTGGTTTATTCTCAACTATCCAGGATTATGGGAGAATGGGATTTCAGAAATATGGAGTTCCATTAAGTGGTGCAATGGATACCTATGCCGCTAAAACCGCAAATTTGGTTCTAAGAAATAAAGTCTCAGATGCCGTAC
Organism: Autumnicola tepida; assembly: GCF_031846485.1. Classification (NCBI taxonomy): domain Bacteria; kingdom Pseudomonadati; phylum Bacteroidota; class Flavobacteriia; order Flavobacteriales; family Flavobacteriaceae; genus Autumnicola; species Autumnicola tepida. Next base: position 44,273 of record NZ_JAVRHQ010000024.1, on the reverse strand, counting down.
TTGAAATCACCCAGATGGGGCCAAAATTAAAATTTCATCAACCTGCCAAAATTGCCATTGCCGGGGCAGATTTATCACCACGGGTAGAAGGAAGAGCTGTTGCGCAAAATTCTGTAGTAAAAATTAACAGCGGCGAAGTGTTGTCCTTTGGAAGGCGAAAGATTGGATGCCGTGCTTATTTAGCCGTAAAGGGCGGCTTTAAAACAGAAAGCATTTTTGAAAGCCGGAGCTGGTACGAAGGGATAACAACTTACTTTAAATTGGAAAAAGGCTTAAAATTAGCTTTTGAAGCTAATGAAAAGGAAAAGGCAGAAATTAATGCCGGGCTAAAACCACTTCAGGATTATATAAGATCTGGCGAAATTGAAGTTTATCCCGGCCCGGAATATGACGTGTTATGCGATGCGCAAAAGCTGCTTCTGGAAAAAACCGAGTATGGAATAGGAAAAAATAACAACCGTATGGCCATACAACTGGCAGAACCTTTGGTAAATGAACTTGATGCTATCATTACCGGGCCTGTTTTGCCGGGAACCGTACAGCTCACTCCTTCGGGAAAAATGATTGTTCTTATGAAGGATGCCCAAACAACAGGAGGCTACCCAAGGATTCTTCAGTTAAGCGAAAAGGGAATGAATGCTCTTGCACAAAAGGTGATGGGGGACAGGATTAAATTTAAACTACGGCCTTATTAAATTGAAAAGTGCCGCTTCAGCTATAAGAAATAATAAAGACCCTACTCAGAACTATTTCCCGCATCCACAGCACTTCTTTCCCCAAAACACTTTAGCTAACTAAAATGACTTTGTAAAACTACTTCCTAAGGCTGCGCACCACAAGGGGAAAAATCCCCTTTTTGGTTTTTCATGCTTGCTCTTTTTGATGAAAAAGCTAGTTTTACGATAACAAACTATAAAATTCCAAAGAAAAGTGGCAAAGCCATTACAAAAGATTAGCGTAAAAGCAGCAAAAGAACTGCAAGAGCGATGGTGGAAAACAAGAAGTAAAGTAATTACCGATGGCGAAGAACACAGGGATACCTGCGAATTTAAATTCAGCATAGCAGAACTACAGGAGTATCTTGATTATGTAAAAGAAAAATCGGCCCGGCAGGGAATAAAAGATCCCGGGATAAGCATCTGGCTTGGTGCTTATGCTAAAACGGAGGAGAAGCCAGGTTTGACCACTCTCTTTTTTTCTGCTACTAAAGAAAGTGCAGCCGAAGATTGCCGTTATGAAAGTAATGATGAGATAGAACCATCGAATGAGATAACCGGCAAGTGGCCACCTGAACCTTATGGTGGATAATGGACTTACTCGAATATATTATTTCCAACAAGTTTTATTTTACTTACCTTCTGGAGCTTGGTGCAGCAATTTGCGGTAGCTACTACCTTAAAAAAAATCCGTTTGCCACAAAAGAGCTTAGATGGTTTGTGTATTATCTCTGGCTCGTTTTTGTAGTGGACTTCTCCGGGACTTATGCTATCTGGGCGTACCTGGATAATTACGAAACCTTTCCTGCATTGCGAAATTCTGTTTTTGCGCGGAATACCTGGATGTACAATATTTTAAAGATTATATCTTTTTTAGCCTATTGTCAGCTATTTATACTTCAGTTGCAAAATCAAAAAACAAAGAAGATACTCAAAGCCTGCCTAGGGTTATACCTTATTTTTGCTGTTTACCAGTGCCTTACTTCTGAAAATTTTTTTATAGATTATATCGTGATTAACTCCTTCGTAGGAACATTTTTGCTTCTAATTTGTATAGGAGCCTATTTCTATGAGATGCTGATTAGTGACAAAATCCTTTACTTTTCAAAAAATGTTGTGTTTTACATTTCCCTGGGAGCAATGATCTGGCACTTAACCTACATGCCACTTAACATTTACAATGCGTACTTTAATGCAAACAATGTGTTCTTTATGAAAATCTACAGCTTTGTGCTCACGTACTCTAATGTTTTTATGTATTCCGTTTTTAGCTTCGGATTTATCTTCTGTTCCCGAAAGAAAAAAGAAAAGCTGTAAAAAAACAGATTTCAAAATAGTCAATTTTCGGCTTGATAAAATATATGTTTTTGTATTTTTGGTGATAACCTGCCTTAATGCTTGAAAAAGAACAAATACTGCTTATTGTTTATTTTATCCTGGTGGTTCTGTTTCTTGCAGCGTTTACCGTGATCTTCTTCATTACCTATCAGAAACGAAAAAATAAGCTTTTACAGGAAAAATCCCAGGCTGAAAAACAATATGAAGAGGAAATTACCAAATCCAGGATAGAAATTCAGGAACAAACCCTTAAAAATGTAAGCAGAGAGCTGCACGATAATATTGGGCAGTTACTATCGGTTGCTAATTTGCAGCTGAATATCTTATCCAGGAACAATAATAATCCTGAAAATGAAGGGCTTATGGAAATAAAAGAAATTGTAAGCACCTCTTTGCAGGAAGTACGCGCCCTTTCAAAATCATTAAATAATGAAGTAGTCGGTTATGCCGGCTTAAAGGAATCGGTTCAGAATGAATTGCAGCGTTTCCAGCGCCTGAATATTTTAAAAACGCTATTTAAAATTTCAGGAGAAGAATTTTACATCAGGGGAAATGATGAAATTATTCTATTCAGGATCCTGCAGGAATTTTTTTCCAATGTGATTAAACATGCCAACGCAACAGAACTGGTTGTTAGGTTTAATTATTCCGTAGAAAATTTACATATTGAAGTTAAGGATAACGGTGAAGGTTTTAATCCTGAAGAAGTGCGGAAAAGTTCCGGCCTGTTAAATATGCAGAGCCGGGCAGACCTGATTGGGGCAGACTTTACCCTTGAATCTTTCCAAAACAAGGGAACTTCCTTATCTTTACAATATCCAGCCAACCAACCACAATATGAAGAAAAAGATCATAATAGTTGATGATCATACGCTTTTTGCCCAATCCCTTCACGGATTAATTAAATCCTACGAGAATTTTGAAGTTCTGAAAGTTTGTAAAAACGGAAAAGAACTTATGGAATATTTTAATGCGGGTAATCTTCAGCCAGACCTTATTCTTCTTGATATTATCATGCCTGTAAAAAATGGCCTGGAAACCATGGAATGGTTAAAGAAAACAGTTCCTGAGCAAAAGGCGCTTGCGCTAAGCATGGAGCATGATGAAAAAACTATTATTGCCATGCTTAAAATGGGCTGCCGCGGTTATTTGCTGAAGGATATTGATCCCGATGAATTTATTCATGCCATGAATTCAGTTTTAAACACCGGTTATTACTACAGCAAAGAAATTTCTGAACTTGTAATAAATGGAGAGAAAAAGGATGCTTTTGAACTTACCAGCCGCGAAAAAGAATTTCTCTATTTTGCCTGTACAGAAATGACGTATAAAGAAGTAGCCAGCGAAATGCAGCTAAGCCCAAAAACCATTGATGGCTACAGGGAAAACCTATTTGGGAAGCTGGATGTGAAGAGCAGGACGGGCCTTGTGCTTTTTGCGATAAAGAACAATATTTACCAGATCTAAAAATACCTTCAGAAGTTTTTCCATTCCTGCTTTTTATTTCGCAATCACTGTTTTAGGCAGTATCTTTGCAGCCAATAAACGAAAAAGAAAAAGTGATTGATTCAGCGAAAATAGAATTACGTAATCTTAGGGTTAAAGATTATGAAGAATTAAAGATATCCATGATAAAAAGTTATCATGCGATGCCTGATGAATACTGGTCTAAAGGAGAGATCAAAACTCTGGTCAATAAATTTCCTGAAGGCCAGCTGTGTATCGTTATTGATAATAAAATTGCCGGCTGCGCACTTTCCATCATTGTAGATTACGATAAGTTTGACGATAATCACAGTTACGAAGAGATCCTTGGGGGTGAAAATTTCTCCACGCATACCAGGAATGGAAATGTGCTTTACGGAATAGATGTTTTTATACACCCGGAGTTTCGTGGAATGCGCCTGGGAAGGAGGCTCTACGAAGCACGAAAAGAGTTATGTGAACATCTAAATTTAAAAGCGATTGTGTTTGGAGGGCGTATTCCTAACTATTCCAAATATGCCAGTGAGTTAACGCCTAAAAAATATATAGATAAGGTAAAACTGCAGGAAATTCATGATCCTGTGCTTTCTTTTCAGCTTTCTAATGATTTTCACGTAAAGAAGGTAATAAAGGGTTATCTGCAGGGAGATCATGAAAGTAAAGAATATGCCACTTTAATGGAGTGGAACAATATTTATTACACTAAACCCCAAAAACTCGTAAATACCACCAAGACCGTGGTGAGGCTTGGCCTGGTGCAGTGGCAGATGCGGTTGTTTAAAGATTATGACGCCCTGGTTTCTCAAATTGAATTTTTTGTAGATGCGGTTAGCAATTACCAGAGTGATTTTATTCTTTTTCCTGAATTGTTTAACGCGCCGCTAATGGCACAATTCAACGATCTTTCAGAACCGGAAGCCATTCGGGGACTTTCAGGATATACCGAGCGTTTGCTGGAAACCTTTAGGGAATTCGCCATTAATTACAACATTAATATAATCACCGGAAGTATGCCTCAGGTAATTGGGGAGCATATGTACAACGTTGGTTACCTTTGCAGAAGGGATGGTAGTTATGAGCGTTACGAAAAGCTGCATATTACTCCTGCGGAAGAATCTGCATGGGGGATGAAAGGGGGCAACAAACTGGAAACTTTTGATACCGATTGCGGGAAGATTGGAGTGTTGATCTGTTATGATGTTGAATTTCCGGAAGTCTCCCGCCTTTTGGCAGAAGAAGGCATGAACATTCTTTTTGTTCCTTTTATGACTGATACTCAAAATGGCTATTCCAGGGTTAAAATTTGCGCCCAGTCCCGTGCGGTGGAAAATGAGTGTTATGTAGCCATTGCGGGCTCTGTTGGAAATCTTCCAAAGGTGAACAATATGGATATCCAATATGCGCAAAGCGCAGTGCTAACCCCTTCAGATTTTGCCTTTCCTGTAAACGGAATAAAAGCTGAAGCCACGCCAAATACTGAAAGTACCTTACTTGTTGATGTGGACCTGGATTTGCTAAAGGAACTTCATAATTTTGGAAGTGTCAGGAATATGAAGGATAGGAGAAAAGACCTGTATTCCCTCAAAAAGAAAAAGTAGTTTTAGTGCAAATTACAATGATAAAAAGGACTAAAAGCACCTGACAAATGTCATTTGGAGCGAAGTCGAGAAATATTTCGATTCCAATTAAATAGTTTTCCTACTTCGCTCATTTTGACTACAGGATATTTTTTCCTGTCCAATCTACAATTACCTGCATTCCTTACTTTTTTAGCTTTTTAAAAATAGCGATCACATCTTCATCTCCTAATTCTGCTTCGGCATTTTTAAAACTTTCATAAGCTGTATTTCCCAAAGGGCTATCCAGTCCGCTTTCTTTGGCAAGCCTGAGGTCCTTCGTGAGGTGGGTAAGGGTGAAAGCGGCATTGTAATCTTCCTTTAGAATAGAATCGCCCTTTAGTTTTACAAATGGACTTCCCAAGGCACTGTTATTTATAATCTCCATAAGGTCCTTGTTATCTATGCCCATTTGTGCAGAGAACTGCGCTACCTCAGCCAGCCCCTGGGTTATCACTCCCAGGAATGTATTTACCGCCAGTTTAGCCGCATTTCCAAGTCCGGTCTCACCAATATATATAACAGATTTACCAATTTTTTCCAGTAGGGGTTTTACCTCTTCAACCACATTTTTATCTCCTGCGGCAATTACCACAAGGCTTGCTTCTTCTGCCTGTTTTACACTGCCAGAAACGGGCGCATCAACATAATTTCCGCTGCTTTCCTTCAGTTTTTTGGCCATTTCCCTGCTCACATCAGGAGAAACGGTACTCATATTTATTATTGTTTTTCCCGATACATCAGCGGTAAGAATTCCTTCTTCTGAAGTAAAAATTTCCCTCACGGCTTCATCATCAGAAACCATAAGAAAAATGATATCACATTTTTCCACCAGCTCTTTAGGTGTTGATGTTGTAGATGCACCCTCTTGCTTTAATGGTTCTTCTTTGGTTGCTGTCCTGTTGTAAACACTAAGCTCGTATCCTGCCTTTAGAAGTTTTTCTGACATTGGTTTGCCCATTTTTCCCAGGCCAATCCATCCAATTTTCTTGTTCATCTTATTTTACTCTAAATTAATATTCTTGTGTACTGAAGCTTGTAAATGTTAAATTATAAGCCGGACTTCTCCTAATTCCTGCACCCTGTAAGGAAAATGATCCCCGGGAGAACCAATAAACATGAAATTGGTGGGAATATTCCAGCGGTTGGAAAGCTCTTCTATTTTTTCAGGCCCAAATTCCCCTTGTTCAACTATAAACTCAATATGGATATCTGGATAAGCACGATCCAGTACCTCAAGGTCTTTTTCCAGGTTTTCAGGAATCTTGTCCCCGTCCTTTACCACCATTACAATTTTTAATTTGCGGGTGGGTTCATTCTTTTTAATATAAAGCATTACTTTATTAAGGGTTTCCACGTTGTCTCCACCGGTAAAAAAGACAAATTCCTTACCGCTTATTTCAGCAAGTTTGTATTTGGTGCTTCGGTTTAAAGACTTAAATGCGTGGCTTCCTTTAGGTAGCAACCTGCGAATGGCGATAAGAAATCCGCGCAGGATGTAATGCCTGTAAAGCATAAAATACACCACTAGAAGGGTTGGAATAAGATATTCTATAAATATGAGCAGGTATGGAGGATTTAGAATAATATTCCCAATAATGGCTGTAATTACCGCTATAATAGCAATAAACAACGCAATCCAGGAAGCTTTTTCCGGCCTTGGAAGCCTGCCCCTGTTAAGTTTAAGCAAGATGTTCCCCACTCCAAACAGGGCCATCACCGAAAGGAAAGCGATAGTATAAACCCCGGCAAGTTTAGCCAGGTTTCCGCTGGTTACCAGTAGGATAGAAACGGCCAGTACAAAGAAGAGAAGGTAAATTACATAGGAGCTTCCTTTGGAATTCTTCTTCATTAATAATCGCGGCAAAATTCTGTCCAGCGCCATCCTTTCCATTAATCCACCAACGCCAACATAGCTGGTCAAGACCGCACCGCTTAAAACCAGTGCTGCATCCAGGCTTACCAGGAAAGAAAGCCAGTTTCCTCCCGAAATACCTCCCAGAAAAGAAAGCAGGGCTTCCTGGTGTTCCCCGGCTACATCAATAGGTAAAATAGCCAGGGCCAGGAAAGCCAGTAGCGGATTGAAAATACTTACCACAATCCACATATTTCGAAGTGTTTTTGGGAACACCCCGTCTTTTTGTTCTTCAACGTAATTCGCTGAACTTTCAAAACCGCTAATTCCAAGCATTGCTGCGGAAAAACCAAAGATAAGTGCCATGGTAACGCTTCCTTCTATGGGCATTTCAAAATTCCGCATTAAAACGTCAAATCCATGCGTAAAGAAAAAATAGATACAAAAACCTGATAACAATGTAAGGGAAAGGAGGTGAAAAAGGAAAATAGCAATGGCTACTTTAGAAGATTCCCCTATTCCTAAAATCACCAATCCCATGAAAACGAGCAACAAAGCGATGGTTACTGGAAGTATTGGAATAACATGCCAGATGCTGTGAGCGTAATGTATGGCTTCTGTAGCAGAAATAACTGCTGTGGCCATATAGGAAAGCACCGTAAGTGCCGCAGCCAGGGCGGCGGTGGATTTTTTAGTGGTATTGAGCAGCGCGTTATAGGCACCGCCGTTTAGGGGCAAAGCGCCAACCACTTCACCATAAATGCGGCGAAAAAGAAACAAGACTCCCGCAACCATTAAGAGTGAAATCCAGGCATATTGTCCGGCATAAAAAATTGAAAGTGCTGATACATAGAGGCAGGAAGAGCTTATATCGTTACCACATATCGCGGTTGCCTCCAGTTGATTTAATTTTTTCTTGGCCATATTTATAAAACTTCAAGATAAAATTACGCAAGATTTATTTCTTTAGCCTAAACATGCTGTTAAAGCTGCTGCTGCTCCTTTAACAAAATTCAGAAAAAGTGAAGTATGGCTATTCATTATTTTCAGCCATGAGGCTCTCATAAAATGTAGCCCTTATTTTGGGTCCGTTGATAAAGGCATTCTCTACTTCGGCATCGGGATAATAGTCGCTGGTAAGGCTTTCATCTTCTATAATTTGCTCCTTTGTAAAGCCTTCAGCCATAGCCTGCAACATATTTTTCCTGATACCCTCCAGCATTTCCAGGTAATTCTGGTAATCTTCATAACTGGCAGGCGCGCCATGTCCCGGAATAATTTTGGTATTTTCATTAATAATGGCCAGGCCTTGTTTTGCCGCCTCAATATCCCCGGCAACACTGCCCCCGCTGGTAATATCTATGTAGGGAAACCCGCCGTTAAAGAAGGTATCCCCGGTATGGAGAACATTTCCCTGTGGTAAATAAATAAGGGCATCGCCATCTGTATGCGCATTATGCACATGCAGGGCCATAATATCGTTTCCATTAAGGTGGAGACTTATTTCTTCACTAAAAGTAATAACCGGCAGTTTATCTTCAGCAGGATTTTCACTGTTCTCCTTTAGCCTTTGCCGAACATTTTCCTGGGCAACCAGTACCGCCCCACTTTTTTTAAAATTTGCGTTACCTCCCGTGTGGTCACCATGAAAATGGGTGTTCAGCAGAAATTTTACCGGCTGGCCGGTAAGTGAATCCAGGGTAGCTTTAATTTTAGGGGTGAGCGCGGCAAATTGATCGTCTATCATGAAGACGCCGTCCTCGCCGGTTAAAATCCCGATATTACCACCCTGCCCCGTAAGCATAAAAATATTTTCCCTCATGGGAATAACTTTAATCTATACATTATGCATCTCCTGAAATGCGAATAATTGCGTAGCGGACAGGAGGAAGAAAATAGTGAAAATGGAGAAGGCTTTCATAAATCTGGTTTTACTGGAATAAATTTTTCGCTACGGTAAGTTAGGAATATTAAAAGTAAAAACCGGAAAAATAAGGATTAGCTTCAGCAGCAATATATTTTCTGAAACTGATGCTTATGAATTACTCCAGTTCTTTTATTTCAAGTTTATTCTGTAGAAAATCAATGATCTCCTTCAATACTACTTCTGTATCTTCAGATCTTATGCCGCTTCCAAGGAAATGAGTTTTTGGGGAAACCAGGGGCTGCAGTTTTTTTAATGAGTCTGGAGTAGAAAATTGCTCATGCACTCCAGAATAAATATCAACTTCCACATGCTCATCTTCTTCCCAAAAATTTTCATGATAATAAAGAGTGAGCACGGGACAACTTACTTTCTTAAAAGTTGAAGGCACCATACTGGTTCCTACCAGCACCTGGAGATCTACTAGGGCTTCTGCAGGATAGATAGTATCAAAATATTGTGCTGCCCGAGGTTCTTTATATTCAATTTTCTTTTCCCCAAGAGTGATAAGATTGGCAATTTCGTAGCCCCAGCGGGTGTTCAGCATAAAAGCTCCCAACTGATCATCTTTCAGGTTGGGCGACATATTAATAATGGCAAACACGCTTTCGGGAAATTCCGCGGCAAGTTTAATGGCAAGTGTCCCTCCTGTGGAAGTGCTTAAAATAATAACCTTTCTTCCAATGTTTTTGCCAATGGCAAGCGCTTCCCTGGCAGAATACCAGGCATTTTCAGCAGAGAAATTATCCATGGCGGCAGATGGTTGCAGACCATGTCCAGCCCAGCGGCCAAGGTATATATTTGCTTCCAGGTTATCTGCAAGCCGAACATTTACAGGATAACCATCACGGTAACTGCCGGAAAATCCATGTAGATAAACAATGCTATATTCCGTCACCTGGGGAGGCTCCTGCTGAAAGATGATTCTTGCCTCATTATCTTTTCTTACCGGCATGGTGTCTTCTGTTTTTGCCACATAATCCTGGAGTTTCTCAAGGCCTTCCGGAATACCAGGTAGCGTCTTCGCGTAATGTGGTGAAGGAGGAGTAGGGCCCATAAAATAGCCAGCCAGTGCAAAAATCAAGAAAATGAGGAGCAACCAGTATCTTTTTTTCATTCATTTTGGAAATGGAGGAGGCAAAGGTATAACTTCAATCGGGAATTACTACTTACCAGCCTTTTTCCGAATTCTAAAAAGCCGTTAAATTTTAGAATTTCCCCTTTTGTTCCTGTAAATTTATTTTCACGCCCAAAAAATTACTATTTGCATGAATGAAGTTATTTACCTCATACTTGGCGCCCTTCTTTTGGTGCTGGTGATCTATGATTTTTTCTTTACCACTCTTTCAGGAAGCGGTGCCGGTATTATAACTAAGCCTGTTTCTACATTTACTTATAAAATTACCAGGACGCTGGCCGGCTTATTTGGAAGGAAGACCTTTAATTTTAGCGGGTTGGTGGTCAATCTTGTGGTATTGGTGGTTTGGGTAATGATGGTATGGCTGGGCCTTTTCCTGGTGTATTCATCAAACCCGGAAGGAATTGTTAATAGCAAGGGAGTTGTGGCAACAGATTGGGAAAGGCTTTATTTTACCGGCTACACCATTTCTACCTTGGGAATGGGAAATTTCAAACCTGTGACCGTACTTTTTGAGATTTTCACGAGCTGTTTTTCCTTTTTCGGTTTTATTTTCTTTACAAGTTCCATGACTTATTTGCTCTCGGTTTCTTCAGCCTTAATTAATAAACGATCATTAGCGCTTAGTATTCAAAATTTAGGCACAGACCCGCAGGATATTGCTGAAAAGTTCCTGAAAATGAACACTTCCTATAGTTATCAGCAATTCCTGGCCCTTCAGGAAAAAATAGACCGCCATGCGGTAAATCACCAGGCTTATCCTGTACTACATTTTTACAGCCACAAAGATCCTGAAGTTTGCCTGAGCCTGAACCTTACCAGGCTGGATGAAGCAATTAATATTTTGCTTAGTTCTTCCGGGGCTGGAGAGCTTAAAAGGGAGCTGGAGCCACTGCGGGAGGCTCTTAGCAGGTTTCTTGAACATATTAACGAGAATTACCTTCATGTATCTTCTGCAGAAGAAGAGGCGGTGAAATCTTATAAATTCCCTTACCAGACCCTGGGAGTGGAAGAAGAAGCTCTGGACAGGCGCAGAAATATGCTTTTGGCCCTTATAAAAAGTGAAAACTTTACCTGGGATGATGTCACCGGTCGGGATAAGTAAATCAGCGCACTTCTTTGCGGAGGATAACAAGCGGCGGACTTTTTATTACGCTTATACTATTGCTTAGGCCTATTACCAGAACCAGGATTATAATTCCCGGTAACAGCAGGAAGAAAGGAGCGGCAGAAGGCACAAAGGAAGATTCGAATACCTGCCAGGCCAGGATCTGGCTACTCAGCAGGGACAACAGTATCCCTGATAAGGCGCCTATAAGCCCAAGGTAAAAATATTCCAGGGCCAGGATCTTAAAAATTTGTTTGCTTCTTGCTCCCAGGGTTCTGAGTAAAACGCTCTCCTTAATTCGCTGATATTTACTGGTCCTTACTGCGCCCAGCAATACAATAACTCCTGTAAAAATGCTGAAAAAGGCCATAAAGTTAATTAGCCATGAAATTTTACCAAGAATACTTTCTATTACCGTAAGCACCTGGCGCAGGTCTATAATGGAGATATTAGGAAATTTTCTTACCAGGTCTTTCTGCAATGCTGCGGAAGAACCCTCATCCGGAACTTTTGTGGTAAAAACCCTGAATTGTGGCGCGTCTTCAAGGACTCCGGTTGGAAATACCACTGAAAAATTTAGTTGCATACGGCTCCAGTCAACCATTCTTATACTTCCTACAGTTGTATTCAGCAAAACCCCCTGTACATTAAAGGTTACTTCATCTCCTACCGAAACCTTGGCGTCTTCAGCAAAATTATTACTCACCGAAATCGGGACGGTGTCTCCTGCACCTGCGGTGGGCGTCCATGCCCCCGTTTGCAAAATTTCAGAATCAATTAGGGAATCACGGTAAGTGGTGCGGAATTCATGATGGAGAATCCACCCGTTTACGTGGGAGGTAGTGTCTTCCCGTATTTCATCTACTGTTTTTCCTTTTATGCTGTGCACATTCATGGTCACAATAGGAATATTTTCCAGGACTTTTAAATTTTTATTCCTGATTGTCTTGCTCACTTCTTCCTGCTGCGGGCTTTGGACATCCAGGAGGATCATATTGGGACTGTTGGATTGCTCTTCAATAGAAGCCTGGGCCAGCAGCATATCTTTTGTAAAATACAGTGTGCTGATTAAAAATGTGCCCACGCCAATGGCCAAAAACAATATCAGGGTTTGGTTCTGCGGCCTGAATAGGTTTAATAAGCTTTGCCGGGCAACAAAGCCCCAGGAAGAAGGGAAGAACTTTTTTATTCCGCGCATAAAAAGGTGCGCCACTCCAGCCAAAATAGAAAAGGTGATGATTATCCCGGCTACAAAAGAAAAGGAGTACTTCCAGTCCCTTAATATCCAATAGGAAAATAAAAGTATAAAAAGAAAAATGCCGGCAAGTACAAGAATTCCTGGTTTGGTAGATTGTGACCTGCTTTTTGCCTGCACCCTGAGTGCCTGTAAAGGGGAAACATATAAGGTGCTCATTAATGGGTAAAGCGCAAAAAGAACAGACATGGAAATGCCTAATAACAAGCCCATAGCTATTGCCCGAGGTGCCAGGGAAATTTGAACGTCCACCGGTAAGTACTCTCCCAGCAACAAAGGGAAAACCTGCTGCAGGAGAAGTCCGCCTGCTGTACCCAGGATTCCGCCAAGAAATCCTATTACTGCTATTTGAACAAGGTAGATTAAAAAAGTTTGTTTTTTACTGGCACCAAGGCATTTTAGGACCGCAACAGCCCTCAGTTTTTCCTTAATGTAGATATGTATGGCACTTGCTATGCCCACACACCCAAGCAATAAAGCTATAAAGGCAACAAGATTTAAAAATTTGCCAAAGTTTTCATACCTGCGGCCCATCCTGCGGCTGGTGGAAAGATGGGTATCCAGGTCGGCGTCTTCTTTATCCAGCCTTGGGTCCAGGTTTTGATCCAGTTTTTCCATGTCCATTCCGGCCGGGGCTACAAAATAGTACTTGTAATCTATGCGGCTGCCGGTTTGCACCAATCCGGTTTCTTCTATAAATCTGTAAGGTATAAGTACCGGTGGGGCTACCGAGCTAAAAATGGCGGTACTGCCTGGTACAGATTTTAGGGCGCCGGCAACAGGAAGCGTGCTGTTCCCAATTTTTATACTGTCGCCCGGTTGTATCCCCATTTGTAGCATTAGCGTGGCATCCACCAACGCTGCGCCAAGTTTTTGGTACAATCCGGCCGCTGCCGGAGGATCTGTTTCTAAATTTCCATAGAATGGAAAGCCACCTTTTATTCCGCGTACCTGCACCAGCTTGGTGGCATCATTTTTAGTAAAAGCGGCCATAGAAGCGAAATTTATTTCCTGTCCGTTAGGACCGCCAAGGGAATCAATGATGGTTTCCACCTCTTCATTGGCCGGTTGATCACTATCTATAATAAAATCGGCACCCATTAAGGATTTGGACTGCAGGGAAATGTTCTTTTTAAGATTATCCCCAAAAGATTGGATGGAAACCACGGCAGCAATTCCTAATATAATAGAGGCCATGAACAGGCTTAGCTTTTTTCCGCTGGCTTTACCGTCGCGCCAGGCCATCTTTAATATCCAGCCGAATCCCGCTTTTGATCTAAAATTGCTATCTGTTTTCACCATTTTTCAGCAGTTTCGTTGGAGATAATTCTTCCTCCTTTCAGCTTTAAAACATGGCCTGTTTTTTCGGCAAGTTCAATATCATGAGTTACAATTATAAGTGTGGTGCCAAGGTCATTGTTCAGATCAAAAAGCAGCTGTTCCACTTTTTCACCGGTTTCAGCATCGAGGTTTCCTGTGGGTTCATCGGCAAAAAGAACTGCGGGTTTATTGGAAAATGCCCTTGCCAAAGCCACCCTTTGCTGTTCCCCGCCAGAAAGTTGGGAAGGGTAGTGGTGAAAGCGATCGGCTAAGCCTACTTTTTCCAGAAGTTCCATTCCGGTCTTAGAGGCGTTTTTAACAGATTGTAATTCCAGCGGGACAGCGACATTTTCCAAGGCGGTGAGGGTTGGCAACAGTTGGAAGTCCTGAAAAACAAAACCAATATTCCTGTTTCTAAGCAAAGCCCGTGCATCTTCGTTTAAATTATCCAGCTTCTGACCGCACAGGCTGATGCTGCCGGAATCCGGGCGATCCAGGCCGGCGCAAAGCCCTAATAAAGTGGTTTTTCCACTGCCGGAAGGGCCAACAATAGAAAAACGTTCCCCTTTTTCTACCTTAAAGTTAATATCATATAATACTTGAAGCGTTTTGCTGCCGCTTGAATAGGTTTTTTCTAAATTGCTTACCTCTAAAATTTTCGCCATCTTACAATTCTGTTTCATGCTGAAGCAGACAAAATAAAAAAATGATTTCTATTTAATGGGAATGTTATGAAGAACTTGGGAATATGTTGTGCTTTGTTGATGTTCGTATTCTTTTCCTGTGGGGATAGCAACGAAAAGAAGGAAGAAAAAAGGCAAAATCAGGAAGAAGTTATATCGTCGGATAAAAAGAAAGATGAAGCTACCAAAACCATTCTTTTCTTCGGAAATAGTCTTACTGCCGGCCTCGGCCTGGAAAGCGATGAAACTTTTCCAGCCTTGATCCAGGAGAAAATAGATTCTTTAAACCTGGATTACCGGGTGATAAATGCCGGCTTAAGTGGCGAGACTACTGCTGCGGGAAAGAACCGGATCAATTGGGTGTTGAAGCAAAATGTGGATGTTTTTGTGTTGGAACTAGGTGCAAATGACGGCCTGAGGGGCATTGCGCTGGAGGAGACCCGGGAAAATCTTCAGGCTATTATTGATATTGTTAGAGAAAAGAATCCTGAAACTGAAATTATACTAGCCGGGATGCAGATTCCGCCAAATATGGGCCAGGAGTATACTTCAGAATTCAGGAATATTTTTCCGGAACTTGCTGAAAAAAATAATGTTCATATAATTCCTTTCCTGTTAGAAAATGTGGCGGGAAAGCCGGAACTGAATCAGCAGGATGGCATACATCCAACAGCTGAAGGACAGGAAATCGTGGCAAAAAACGTATGGGAAATACTTGCCCCAATTGTAAAGGAAGAAAATTACCAGGAATAAATTTGTTCCTGAAATCTCTTTTTGGGTTGAGTTGGAGAAAATCATTTCCAAAAGGGCGGGAAATATGGATTTAGATTTAAAAACATGAAAATTTTAAATATCTTTCTTCTTGAAAATTAATATCTTCGGCATGGAGACAGGTAATTAAACCTGAAACAAATTTAAGAAACAATGATTTTAAAAAAAATGGTGAGGCTTGTAATTCTTGCAGGTTTTGTATTATTTATCGGAATTTCTGCCAATGCGCAAAAACAGTTTAATGTATTATTGATAACCGAAACCGCCGGCTGGCACCATGAATCTATAGAAGATGGAATAGACGCTGTGGAAAGGCTGGCAGAAACCCATAATTTTGGCCTGGAAAGGCAACAGGAAGCACAACCGGTAACCGCCGAAAGGTTGAACAATTTTGACGCGGTAATTTTCCTGAACACCACTGCAGATATCTTTACTGAGCAGGAGCAGGAAGCTTTTGAAGATTTTATTGAAGCAGGGAATGGATATGTTGGTGTGCATGCCGCTTCGGATACTGAGTATGACTGGGAGTGGTACACAAAACTGGTGGGGAGGATGTTCCATATTCATCCGGCACAACAAACTGCGAGACTGGATATTCTCGACCATAATTTCCCCGGATTAGAACATTTTGGTGATAAACTATTATGGACCGACGAATGGTACGAGTTTGGGGAAGAAAAAACCGGGGGGCTGAATTACCTGATTGCAGTTGATGAAAATTCCTATGATCCTGAAGTGACCTGGAAAAACAGGGACAAAGCTGAAAATGGTGGTATGCAGGACCGGATTGGAAAAGGAATGGGGGATTTTCATCCTATTTCGTGGTACCACGAGTATGATGGAGGAAGGGCTTTTTATACTGCCCTGGGACATATACCAATGATTTACAAAAATCAGTGGTTTTTGGACCATCTTTACGGTGGCATTTATTATGCGGCTACTGGAAAAGGTATTGAAGAATAGCCTCGGTTTTCCCAGATTTTATAGAAATTAAGCAGTTTTAATCATTTTCCTTGAGTACCAAAACCGGGATATTAGGATTAAAATCTATTTCCTCTACGAAAGGCTGGGCAAATAATTTAGAGAAGAAGCCTTGTTTCCTTTTATAAATTGCCAGGAGGTCACTTTGCCTGCTCTCAATAAAAAGGCGGGTGCCGGTGCTAATCGTGGTTTTTGTAAGCGTATGGAAACTGCAATCAAATTTCGAGAAGTAATCTTTTAATATTTTTTTGTTAGTCTCCTGTTCTTTATTCAGGCCCTTATTATCAGTATCTATATAAAGTACCAGTATTCCTGCTTTAAAGCTGGAAGCAATGTCCATAAGAGCAGTGAGTTCTTTAAGCTTAAAGATCATTCGGAAGCTGGTTGGGAAAACCACTTCTCTTACCACATCTGTAGTTGGTGAAGATTCTTCGGGTATTACAAGAATCGGACATTTTTCAATTTTTTCTGAAATTGCCGTTACCGTATTCTCGTATGCCGAATTAATAGAAACATTTTCACCTTTTGACCCCATAAGGATCAGGTCTATATTATGTTTGTCCACAGCGTCCTGTATAGCCTCAGGCAGGGGCTGGCTGGAGGATAGCGTTTCAAACTGATGCCGCTGATTTTCCTTTCGGAAGGATAAACCCTGTAAAATTTTTTCCAGCCCTTCCCGGGATTCCTCCCTGGCTTTTTCATGCGCGTTTCTTCCGGAAGATTTAGATAATGAGAATTTTTCGGGAAGGGAGCTTCCGCTTTGATACGCATTCAGCACATAGAAGGTGCAGGGAATATTCTTGTACAAGCCAAAGCCGTAAACCAGGGCATTCCATGCGTGCTTCGAAAAATTAGTGGGGACAAGAATTCTTTTCTCCATATAGTATGTTTTAAATTTTAGGAAGAGGTAACCGCTTGTAAATATAGTATTTCATAACTACAATAGTAACAGATGCTCTGGCTATAAGGAAAGTTTTTGGGATTCTTTTTCTGCGGAAGAGGTTCTCGCAGCAAGGAAAGCGAAAGGCCTCACAACTGTTCTTTAAGTTTTTTAAATTCCTGTTCCAGGTAATCAAGCTTATTTGCCAAAGCTGAAGTATTATCTGTCACTCTTTTCATAAAAGTGTACTTTATCAGCCACAATTCTTTCAGGTCTGTCAAAGAAATTTCAGTGTCCTCAATCTCTTTATTTGCAGCTTTTAAAGTTACTTTTTCTCCAAGGATGTAGAGCTTGCGCAAGCTCAAACGTTCCTTTACAAGAGTAAATACAAGGCTGCCGTTTTCTGTTTTAGAATAATCTTCTTCTTCAACTTTTTCCCCAATAACAATATCATTTGGCCTAAAGCCACGTTCATTCTCCAAGTTATCTTCATTAGAAATCACAAAGCCCCGGAAGACTCCTTTTGGATCAACCGGCACACAAAGGGAGGGAAGATCTTCTATAAAATATGGTTTATCGTAATGCTGAATATAATCCTGTTGGCTGGCTGGCACAATACAGGGTACTTTAGGAAAACTTTTATTTTTAAGGGTTCCCTGTAAAGGCAAGTTGTCTTTAAATTTTAAAAGCTTATCTCCGGTAAGTTCTTTGGTGAGCAGATCGTCTATGCTGATGCTAAAATAATTAGCTATTTTAACAATAGTCTCAATCCGGGGTTCGCTCCTTTCTTCTTCGTAAGCCCCTAAAGTACCACGTTTTAAATCGAATGTTTCAGCAAATGCCTGTTGGCTCAGCTTTTTGGCATTCCTGATCTTCCTGATGTTTTTCCCAAAATAAGACATACCTGGCAAATATAATTTTCAGCAGTTAAATTAAAGCATTAGCTAAAATAGTTAACGGATAAAATAAGCAATTAGCATTGAATTTAGGACTGAAGGCTGTGGGGAAGTACTTTATTAAAAAGGAGAAATTCTTTCATTATCAATTAAAAATTGGTCAATTAGTAAATCTGGACTAAAGCAATATTGCGTCCGTCCATGAAATAAATCAAGAATACGTTCTTTTTTTTATTGTCAACTTAAATGGCTTCGGAAGAAAATCATAAAAGTCTGGATAAAGTTGTGTAAAATATTTTAAGAGACTGGCACCATTTGTTTAACAATTTTTTGTAATGGTTTTCTATAGGTTAATTTAATTTTAATCTCCAACCTAATCAAAATTAGTTATGAAAGAAAAAAATGAAAAGCCTTCTAAAAAGATAGAAGACCTCAAGAAGAATACCTCCGATCCTAAGGGAACAAGTATGACCACTAATCAGGGGCTAAAGGTGAACGATACCAATAACTCCCTGAAAGCAGGGGAGCGTGGAGCCACACTTTTGGAAGATTTTATCCTGAGGGAGAAAATTACCCATTTTGACCATGAACGTATTCCGGAAAGGATTGTGCACGCAAGAGGAAGTGGAGCCCATGGCTATTTCGAACTTTACGAAAGCCAGGAAGAAATTACAAAAGCAGGGATTTTTACCGATACTTCCAGAAAAACTCCTGTTTTTGTAAGATTTTCGACCGTGGCAGGTTCAAAAGGATCGGCAGACCTTGCCCGTGATGTTCGTGGTTTTGCCACTAAATTTTACACAGATGAAGGTGTTTTTGACCTTGTAGGGAACAACATGCCCATTTTCTTTATACAGGATGCAATGAAGTTTCCAGATTTAATTCATTCTGTAAAGCCGGAACCAGACCGGGAAATTCCGCAGGCAGCTTCAGCCCACGATACTTTTTATGATTTTGTTTCGCACACTACAGAAACGCTTCATAACCAGATATGGTTAATGAGTGACCGCGCGATTCCCAGAAGTTTCAGGATGATGGAAGGTTTTGGGATCCATACTTTCAGGCTTGTAAATGCTGAAGGGAAATCTCATTTTGTGAAATTTCACTGGAAGCCATTACTGGGAGTGAAATCCGTAACCTGGGACGAGGCTGTTAAAATTCATGGCGCCGATGCCGATTTTCATCGCAGGGATCTTTGGGATGCTATAGAAGCAGGAGAATATCCCGAATGGGAACTTGGTTTCCAGGTGGTGCCGCAGGAAGACGAGCATAAATTTGATTTTGACCTGCTGGATCCAACAAAACTAATTCCGGAAGAAATGGTACCGGTAAAACGCATAGGGAAAATGACCCTTAACCGAAACCCGGATAATTTCTTTGCAGAAACCGAGCAGGTGGCATTCCATCCGGGACATGTAGTGCCGGGAATAGATTTTACAAATGACCCTTTACTACAGGGAAGATTGTTCTCTTATACAGATACGCAACTATCTAGGCTGGGAAGTCCAAACTTCCATGAAATTCCAATTAACCGCCCGGTAAATGATGTTCATAATAATCAGCGGGACGCGCATATGCGAATGACGGTAAACAAAGGAAAAACAGCCTATTTTCCAAACTCCATTGGTGGAGGATGCCCTCACCTGGCGAAGATAGCCGAAGGCGGGTTCAACAGTTATGAAGAGCGTATAGACGCTAAAAAAATAAGGGAACGAAGTGAAAGTTTTAATGACCATTTTTCCCAACCCGCCCTGTTTTACCGCAGTTTAACTGAACATGAGCAGGAACATGTGGCGCAGGCATACTCTTTTGAATTAGGAAAGTGTACCTACGATCATATAAAACAGCGAATGCTTTATATTTTAGCTCAAATAGATGAAGACCTGGCAGCAAAAGTTTCTGTAAATCTGGGCATGGAAATTCCTGAAGAAATCGATAGTCCGCTAAACCAGGCGATAGGAGCCGATGCAGATGTTGAAAAGCACCAGCCGGGGCCAAAAAAAATGTACCTGGAAAAGTCAAAAGCCTTAAGCCAGGAATTTCTTCCTTCAGAAGGCATAGCCACAAGGAAAATCGCCGTACTGGCTGGAGATGGCTTTAGCGAAAGTGATTATTATAAAATGAAGAAGCCGCTGGAAGAGAAAGGGGCAATGGTTCAAATTGTGGGGGTGCACGGAGGCACTATTAAATGCGACAAAGGAGACAGCCATAAAGTTGCACATGCACTAATGACCACAGAAAGCGTGGTTTTTGACGCGCTTTACATTCCTGGTGGTAAGAAAAGCATAGACGCTTTAATGAAACAGGCAAAAGCCCGGAAGTTTATTAATGAAGCTTTAAAGCACTGCAAGGCCATAGCAGTAGATAGCGAAGGAGAAAAACTTTTTGATGCTACTTATGGTAAAGATTTTAAAGATGACGAGGCGGTTTGCATTAATGAAAAGCCTGAGAAATTTATAAAGGCCATCAGCAAGCACCGAAACTGGAAAAGGGAAAAAGCAGCAATGGAAATTCCTGCTTAAGAAATTAATTTTATTTTTTTCAAAGCCATCGTTTTCATACGGTGGCTTTTTTATACACCTAAAGCTATATTAATTTCTGATTATCACAAACAGGTAAATTATATTGAAAGGCAGGAGGAAAGCGCGAATGGAAGAATTGAATGTGCAGATTAATGCTATTAATAATATTTTTAACGATAATCAAAATAAGCGAATGTTAACAATTGTTAATCCCTAATAGATGTATAATTTTAAAAAAAAATTCCAGGTCTTTCCAATTCTTTAGTCTGAATTTAGAAGAAATGGGCAATTATAACACATCATAAGCAGGTCTATAAAAATTTCGTTTCTTTCGGCTGCGGTTCTTTCAGTAGCACTTGCAACGCTCATAGGATGGATTCTAAAGATACCTTTTCTTCTAAGCATTTTTCCCGGCGCACCTACCATGAAGGTGAATACTGCATTATTATTCGTGCTATCTTCTGTGGGAGTTTTATGCCGGACTGGCCGGAAAAAACCTTTGGCTTATTGTAATTATTTCCTTGGTACTACCATCCTGGTAATTGGTAGCCTTAGTTTTCTTCAATATCTGCTTGAAATAAACCTGAGTATAGACAACTTTTTGATTCAGGATCCTTATTCTGCCCAATTTCCGGGAAGGATGGCAAGAACAACGGCATTGTGCTTTGCACTTTTTGGACTGGGTTTAATCGCTTCAAATTCATCAAAAAGGCTTTTCAAAAAAATAGCAAAATATAGCCTTGGACTGGTAACACTGATTGCTCTTCTGGCTATTCTAACTTATTTTATGCAGGCCATTACCACCACCAGGGTGCTGGTTTTCAATTCCATGGCTTTTCATACTTCAGTGAATTTTTTCGTATTATCGCTGGCACTTTCTTTAACTAATCCCCGACATACCTATATTGACTTTGTTTCCGGGGTAAAGGTGGGAAGCAAACTTGCCAGAAATTTACTGCCATTCCTGGTTATTCTTCCATTGTTGTTAAGTTTCGTGCTACTATACATCATAAGTACGCGCCAAATTGATACAGAACTGGGAATAACATTCTATACTATAAGTTATGCCTTTTTCGGGCTTGTTTATACCTCCTGGTTTTCGGCGAGATTAAATAAAGAAGATTTGCGAAGGCTGAAGCTGGAACACTCCCTATACAATACCAACAAACAACTCTCCCGAAATGTCCTTTTTAAGGAACAACTGGTAAAAACTACCCCGGAATCTATTATAATTATCAATCTTAACAAGAAGAATGTCCGCTACATAAATAAAGACGTTTATGCGGAAGAAGGCTTGACTAAAGAAAGAATTGAAGGTATGCCACTGGAGGAAATTGTGCCTTACATTCACCCGCAGGATCGCCAAAAAATTATAGAGTTACATCAGAAACTTTTAAAATCTTCTGATGAAGATATATATGATATTGAAATACGTCTGAAATTAAAGAAGAAGAGCTGGGAGTGGTTTAGCGTGCGGGGAACTATTTTTGACCGAAAAAATGAATCCTGGGTAAATGAATATATACTCTTAGTGAGGAATATTACAAACTTGAAACAAACCCAGAAGGAGCTGATGAATGCCCGCCAATTTTCTATTTTTGGAGACGTTGCCCGTACCCTGGCGCATGAACTTCGAAATCCTATCGCTAGTATAGCAATGGCTACAGAAATGTTGGAGCATACTGTTAAGGGCCAGGAAAAAGAAGAAGTGAAGTCTTATCTTAATATCCTTAACAGGAGTAACCATACATTAAACCAGCTTGTTTCCGATCTTTTAAATGCTTCAAAATATAAAAAGACAGAACTCCAAAGGCAAAACCTGGCAAATGTAGTTGATGACACTTTAGGCAAAGCAGCAGACAGGATTTATCTTGCGGGCATCAGGCTTGAAAAGAATTATAATGGCCCATATTTTATTTTAGCCGACAAGGAGAAACTGGAAATAGCTTTGCTTAACCTGATTATTAATGCTGCTGAGGCAACCACTCCCGGAAAGGGAAGAATTACTATTAAAATTACTGAAGAAGAGGCAGATGTAGAATTTACTATATCGGACAATGGCCACGGACTGGAAAAAGAGCAGGAAGAGAAATTGTTTAATAATTTTTACACAAACAAGGCCAACGGCGTGGGAGTGGGATTAAATTCTGTCAAGAATATTCTGGAAGAACACGATGCAGAAATCAAGGTAAATAGTAAACTTCAAGAAGGGACTACTTTTTCTATTCTTTTCCCCCGGGCCGATAATTAAACCTGATTTGTCAGTCCATTTAAATCAACCCTGCGGAAATTGCCTTTGCAGCTAATTTCACAAAAGCTTTCACGATATTGGAAGCTTTTTCTATTGCTTTTGCCACACCGGCCAATTTTTCTGCTGAATGGTTTATTTCATCGGCAAGTTTATCTAGGGCTACGGCATCGGCAGTAAGGGTTTCCACCAGTTTGTTAGTCTTTACCCTTATAATGGATCTTTCCACGTTTCGCAAACTAACCGAAGCTTCCTCCAGCTGCACCCTTTCCTCAGGAGTGAGGCCATCGATAGATCGTGCATTTTCCACTATTTCTATAGTGTCCAACAACTTTTCCAGCGTTTTTATTTTTTCAGTATTCATAAGCTATGTTTTAATCTTGATTCAGTGCATTCAGCGTTTGTTGGAGGTTTTTCACCTGCTGGTAAAATACCTGAAGTTCACTGATAGTTCGCTCTAGTTTTTGCTTCTTATGAAGAACTTCAACTAACTCATCATGCGCTGCTTTTAAATCTTTGGTTGCCTGGATAGTTTGTACTCTCAGGTCTTTTGCAGCATCTAAACTGCTTTTTAGATCCAAATAATCCCTTTGCGATTCAAAAGTATTTACTTCAGTTAATTGTAAATAGGTAAGGTAGTTACGTCTAATCATGCTTTGTTCGTAGGAAATTAATTCCTGAAGATTAGAAGATTCCAGGTATTCCAAAAGATTAGTGGTCATTACAGCAATTAAAGTGTCTGCTTTAGTTACATATTCCTTTATTTTTTCCGCCTGTTTCCCCCTTATGTAGCGGCCTCCGCCGTAACTTACTATATTTCCCAGTGCCTCTCCAATCCCGGGTGGTAAGTTTCTGGTATTATTTTTAGTATTGTACAGGCTTACAAGCGAATCCATACCTACGCCAATTTCACCAACGTGGCTTTGAAGACTGGCAGTATAATCTTCAGAAGATAACAGGATAAGTGATTGGGCATATTTATCGATGACCCTGAAGGTAATATCAATTTTTTCAGATACTTCATAGTCGTATTTTTTCTGGCTATATATGCTGTCCAGTTCATTAAGGTGCCTCTCAGGATCTGTTAAAGTGCTGGCGTAATAGAGTCCCCTTTTTACCCGTATCTTGGCCAGCTCGTTCATTATTGCTGAAGGATATGCAGAGAAATTACTGGTAACTTCTCCAAACTGATGTACACTTTCAATTTGTGATTTAGATAGTGTGGAGCAACTATAAAGCAGCATACAAAGAAGAAATAGAAATATAGCTTTTTTCATTTACATTAGAATTTTGGCTGAAGCAGAATGTCTTTTAAAAATAAGCATTGATTATCAATTATTTGTAGCAGGCAGCAAATTAATAGTTGCTTCTTTTCAGCATAAAAATAATAAGTAGGAGTTATTCCTAATATTGGAAATAATCCAAATTTAAATATATTTGTAGGGATGGAAGAGAAAACTTACGCGATTATAGATGTGGAGACTACAGGTGGTGGTATAAGTGGAAACCGTCTTACCGAGATTTGCATAGTTCTTCTAAAAGGAGCTGAGGTTATAGATAAATACACCAGCCTGGTAAATCCTGAAAAAATTATTCCGCACCAGATTACCTCCCTAACAGGTATAGATAATGAAATGGTGGCAGAGGCCCCTAAATTTCATGAAGTGGCAGATGATATTGATGAATTTACAAGGGGAGCGGTTTTTGTGGCGCACAACGTAAATTTTGACTATAATGTGCTGAGGAATGAGTTTAAAGCTCTTGGCAGAGAGTTTAAAAGGAAAAAGCTTTGTACGGTACGCCTTTCCCGAAAACTTATACCTGGCCTTTTTTCATACAGCCTGGGTAAATTGTGCAGTTCCATTAATATTCCCCTGCAAAACCGACATCGTGCTGAAGGAGATACCGATGCTACGGTAATTCTTTTTCAACGCTTGATGGAACTTGATGAAGGAGGTGAGGTAATCAATTCCTTTCTACATCCACATTCTAAAAACGCGACTTTACCGCCCCACATCCCGGCTGAACAAATTAATGATTTGCCGGAAGACCCGGGGATTTATCTTTTTAAAGACCGGCATCATAAGATAATTTATGCCGGGAAAGCCAAAAATATCCAAAAGCGGGTATTGTCCCATTTTTATGATAAGAAATCCAGGGAATATCACCTTGGCCAGGAAACAAGCTTTATAGACTTTGAAACCACAGGAAGTGAATTGATTGCACTGCTGTTGGAGTCAGACTATATCCTAAGGCATTACCCAAAATATAACCGGGCACAAAAGAAGCCAACCAGGACGTACCAGATCATCAATTACATTAATCAAAGAGGCATTGTCCAGCTGGCAATAGGCCAAACAAAACAAATACAGGATTCTGTTCACACCTTTTACAAAAGAAACGAGGCGCAGGAGATGCTGGAAAAGCTTTGTGAAGATTTCAGCCTCTGCCCTAAATATTGTACGCTGCAATCTAACGTGAAAGTCTGTTCCCATTACAGTATTAAAAATTGCGAGGGAATTTGCAACGGGAGTGAAACTGTAGAAAACTATAACCACAAAGTAAAAAATGCTATTGCTTCTTTAAGTACAGCAAAGCAAACCTATATTATTAAAGAAAAAGGAAGAGAACCCGGCGAAGAAGCTTTTATTCTTGTAAGAGAGGGGCGATACCAGGGCTATGGTTTTGTAGGGCCTGAAGCTCAAATTAGCAGTTTTGAAGCTTATGAACCCTTCCTGAAGCTACAGGAATCCACATTCCATACCCACCAGATTATTAATAGTTACCTGCGGAAGAAAACTGAAAAGAATATGATACGGTTTGAGGAAGAAGCAGTTTTAGGCTAAAGATCCTTTTGTTTCCAGAATTTAAAAATACTTAATGAAGTTGAAGGATTCAAGTTTAGATTTTACTTTAAAATGTACTGCAGGATTCACCTTCTTGGGTGGAATTCTTCCATAACCTGGCGCAGATGGCTGCGGTCTACGTGCATATAAACTTCAGTAGTAGTAATACTTTCATGTCCCAGCATCTGCTGGATCGCCCTTAAATCGGCCCCGTTTTCAAGCAAATGGGTTGCAAAAGAATGCCTGAAGGTATGCGGACTTATTTTTTTGCGGATACCTGCCTTCTGCGAAAGCTGTTTTACAATGGTAAAAATCATCGCCCGGGTAAGTTTTTTTCCACGGCGGTTGAGAAAAAGGGTATCTGAAGATTCCTTCTCCACATCCTGGTGAACCCTAACCTGGTGTATGTAAATTTCCATAAACTTTCGGGTATATTCAGAAACAGGAACAAAGCGTTGTTTATTCCCTTTGCCTGTAACCTGTATGAAACCTTCTTCAAAATAGAGGTCAGATATTTTTAATTCTGTAAGTTCAGAAACACGCAGGCCGCAGCCATAAAGCGTTTCAATAATGGCACGATTCCGCTCGCCTTCAGCTTTACCAAGATCTATTGCGGCAATTAACTTATCAATTTCAACAACAGAAATAGTATCTGGCAATTTCCTGCCAATTTTTGGAGATTCTATTAAATCCATAGGATTATCACGCCGGTATTCTTCAAAGATCAGAAAATTAAAGAATCCGCGTAAGCCCGAAATCATCCTGGATTGGGAACGTGCACTATGCGTTTTTGCAACCTCATAAATAAATAACTGGGTGATTTCTTCAGAAATTGAAAGAGGGGAGACCGCTATGCTTTTAACTTTTAAAAAGTTGATAAGTTTAATAATATCCAGTTCATAACTCTGGATGGAATTATCTGAAAGTCCCCTTTCTATCTTTAAAAAATGACGATAATCCTTTAGTGCATTTTCCCATTTCATGTGTTAAATATAGGAACAAATTCCCAGTCATCTTAGTAATACTTTAATCTTGACTAACATTTTCTTAACGGGTACGGGGCCTACATTTGTGGTCAAATAATAAAAATAGAAATTATGAAAAAGTCAGTTTTAATTATTGCTTTAGCCATTTTTGGAGTAACAGGAATGAAGGCTCAGGAATTTGTACAATTTGGTATTAAGGGTGGAGCTAATTTTTCTACGTTTACCGGAGATGGTATCCAGGGTTTTGAAGATCCGGACTCCCGCACAAGCTTTAACGTTGGGGTGCTGGCCGAGATTCCTTTAATAGAAGATAGATTTTCTATCCAGCCGGAAGTACTTTATTCTGCTCAGGGATTTGATATTTCTGATGACCAGCAGGATAATATCTTTGATGTTGATGACAATGTGGAGTATCAATTAGACTACATAAGCGTACCGGTATTGGCGAAAATTTACCTGGTGGATGGCCTTAGTGTAGAGGCAGGTCCTTCTTTTAACTTTAAAGTAAATGAAGAAATAGATAATGCCCCGCTACAGGATGGAGGAGACACAGATGTTTCTGATGTTAGTGCAGTACAAGATTTTGAAATAGCCGGTGCTGCAGGATTGGAGTATAAGTTCAACAATGGATTTTTTATCCAGGGAAGATATACCTATGGATTCTCTGATGTGGTTGAAGATTATGATGTTCACAATTCCGTATTCCAGGCAGGTATTGGATTTTTCTTCTAAAGAGCTTAACACCTATTGAAAATTAAGAAGGCGGAGGTTATGCTTCCGTCTTTTTTTGTGAAAAAATCCTGGAAGAATTTTGTAGAACTATGTTTTTAGTTTAGGTTTGGGGCTTAAATTTTTAACCTCAATAAGATGACGAAAAATTATTTTATTTATGTTTTCTTCCTGTTATTCTCTGTAAACACAGCGATTTCACAGGATTTTTCTTTCGGCATAACAGCCGGTGTGAATTTTGCAAATCTTTATTCCTCTAATATGCCCACTGAGGAATATGCAAAGATGAAAGCAGGATTTCATGCTGGACCCATGGCTCAGGTCCGTTTCAGTAATTTATTTGCAATCCAAACAGAATTGCTTTATTCCCAACAGGGCTCCAAAATGGAAATACCTTATATAGAAATCACCCCTCCCGGGGAATTGGGTTATTCTAATACAGAGCCGGCAGCTAATCAAACTACAATCAGAGGAGCAAAATCTAAATATGACTATCTTAATTTACCTGTTTTGGCCAAGTTCTATGTATATAAAGGACTGAATGCATTTGCCGGGCCTCAGGTTTCCCTTCTTTTATCTGCCAAAGATGAATATGAATCTGAAGAGGTTAATGTAAAAGAAGAAATTGATGCTTTCGATTTTGGTATTTTAGGTGGAGTAGGTTACGAGCTGAAGATGGGATTACTTCTTAAAGCTTCGTATTATCTTGGTTTAAACAATATTAGTAATATTAATTACAAAGAAGCGCTGGGTTATGATCCAGATCTTCATCAGGGGGTAATCCAGATCTCGGCCGGATATATTTTCTGATGAAAATATTGGAGAAAGCGCGGAAATCTCTTCAAAATCCACGCTCAAGCCCAACTTTGCCAATTTCCCTTAAACCGCTTAATTTGAAAGCTCCCGCTGCAACTCAGAATTTTTGCTGAGCAGAAATTACGGGGAGTTATGTTTGAAGAATTAAAAAATAATCAGGGGTTATAAAAAATTATTATTAGTCCTATTATGTTAATATTCAGAATAATATAAATTAAGTTAGTACATTTATTTAGTTAACCGACTAAATATAACTAATATGAAAAAAGCAATTTTACTTTTAGGATTTATCTTTTTTGGCCTTCAGTCTTCATATAGTCAGGGTGGAGAATTTCTCCTGGGCGTAAACGTTGGACTTCCTGTTGGGGATGTGGAAGACATTTCGAATTTTGACGTGGGCGCAGATATTGGCTACCTGTTTGGTCTGGCCGATATCGTAAAAGTAGGGCCAACAGCTGGCTACATGCATTTCTTTGGAGAAGATGATGTAGATGACTTTCAATTTATACCTGTTGGTGCTGCCGGGCGCGTGGATCTTGGTTTTATAGTGGCAGGGCTGGATTTAGGTTATGGCATTGGGGTAGATGACGGAAATGACGGCGGCTTTTTCTACAGGCCTAAAGTTGGTTTCTCTGTGGCAATGCTGAACATTGTAGCTTCTTACACCAACATAAGTATTGAAGACAATTTTAGTGTTGGCACTTTAAACCTGGGCCTGGAATTTGGGCTTTAGATGTTATCAGTTTTAAATTAAAAAAAGCAGGAGAGATCCTGCTTTTTTTATTGGATTAGGGGAATTTCCCCCTTTTTTAATTCAAGCTTCTTCATGAATTAATTTTTTTATTATTTTCGGCGCCGAAACAATCTAACTTTATAAAATGAAAAATTTATTATTAGCAGCAATGCTATTTTTTGCAAGTGTAAGTTTTACGCAGGCTCAGGAAGTCAATTTTGGTGTTTCTGCAGGATACACTAATATTACAGGGAGGTCTTCAAATTCTACATCTTCTATTGAGTCTTCGGCAAGTTCTTCCGGATTTTATTTGGGGGCTTTAGCAGACTTTTCGTTATCTGAAAATTTTCATTTACATCCGGAAGTGAATTTCGCTATTGCAGATGAGACTAATTTTCTTGTAGTACCTGTATTTGCACAATATTACATAGGAGATTCTTCATTTTATTTACAGGCGGGTCCACAGGCTACTTTTCTTTTAGAAGATACTATGGGAATTTTAGATACTTTTGGTTTGGATTTAGCTTTTGGTGCCGGCTATCATATAAATGAAAACTTTTTCCTTCAGGCAAAATATTCCTTTGAAATCACAAACAGGCTTTCTAGTGATGCTATGGATATCCTTGAGAGCCAGGGACAGGATGGCGATTCCGGATTTGATGCCTTTACTGTTGGAGTGGGATATAAGTTCTAAAAACACTATCAAAAATAAATTCAAGAAGCGGGCTGTTTGTCCGCTTTTTTTATGCCTTAAAATTAATATCTTTATAATTATGAAAATACTCATCATTAACGGTCCCAATTTAAATTTACTGGGTACACGGGAACCTGAAATCTACGGCGGCAAAACTTTTGAAGAATACTTTTCCCATCTTCAGTTTAAATTTAGAAAACTGGAACTTTCTTATTTCCAAAATAATATAGAAGGAGAAATTATAAACGAACTTCATAAAGCCAGCGAAACATTTGACGGAGTAGTATTAAATGCTGCCGCCTATACACATACATCTGTAGCTATAGCCGATGCTGTAAAGGCAATAGCAGTGCCTGTTGTTGAAGTGCATATTTCCAATATTCATGCCCGCGAGGAATTCCGCCATAAATCTTTTATATCTCCTCATGCAAAAGGAGTGATTTTTGGTTTTGGATTAAAAAGTTATGATCTTGCCATTAGTTGCTTCATAGAAGATGAATCATGAAAAAGGCTTATCTCAACTGGAGCAGCGGCAAAGACGCGGCCTTGGCCCTTTATAAAGCCCTTCAGAATAAAAATATTGGTATAGGAAAACTTGTTACTACAGTAAATACTGAAGTAGACAGAATTTCAATGCATGGGTTGCGGAAAGAACTTTTATTGCAGCAGGTGGAAAATATAGGCTTGCCACTGCAGCTAATTCCTTTGCATGGTGCGGTGTCTATGCAGGAATATAATGCAGCAATGAAAGAGGCTACAGCTGCTCTTATTGCAGAAGGTTTTACTCATAGTATTTTTGGCGATATTTTCCTGGAAGACCTGCGTGTATACCGGGATGAACAGTTGAAACTTGCGGAACTGGAAGGAATTTATCCTCTTTGGAAGCAGAATAGTGTAGGGCTAATGGAAGAATTTCTGAAGCTTGGCTTTAAGGCTATAACGGTTTGTACCAATTCCCGTTTGCTGGATAGTTCTTTCTGCGGAAGAATTATTGATGCAGATTTTTTAAAAGAATTACCTGAAGGTGTAGATCTATGCGGAGAAAATGGTGAATTTCATACTTTCGTTTATGACGGGCCAATCTTTAAAAAGCCTGTGGAATTTACAGTAGGAGAGAAGGTAGAAAGAACATATACTGCCAGAAACTCTAAAGAAGAAAATTGCTTTAAAGATGAAGCAGAAGAAAGCTGGGATACCGGATTTTGCTATTGTGATCTTATTCCGAATAAGCAGTAAGCATTAAGCTTAAAGCTTTAAGTTTAAAATAAATGTGGGGCTTTGATTAATAAATGTCGAATTTTGAATTTTGAATTTTTGAATTTCATTGCTCATTGTCCTTTGTTAATTTTCAGCATTTACACTCCAAACCCCGAACTACAAGCTCAGAACTCCAAACTCCGAACTCTGAACTACAAGCTCAGAACTCCAAACTTCGGTTTACAACAACACTAATTTAAAACTGGGAGAATTTGTAATAAAAAATCCCGAAAAACTCTTTAGTTCTCCGGGATCTTATAATTTTCTACAGTCTACAGTCTACAGTCTACAGTCTACAGTCTATATATGAATCACTTCATCATAAGCTGCGGCCACGGCTTCCATCACGGCTTCACTCATAGTTGGGTGAGGGTGCACTGCTTTTAGCACTTCATGGCCAGTAGTTTCAAGTTTTCGGCCTAAAACTGCTTCAGCGATCATATCTGTCACGCCGGCACCAATCATATGGCAGCCTAACCATTCACCGTATTTGGCATCAAAAATTACTTTTACAAAACCATCAGATTTTCCTGCGGCTTTTGCTTTTCCTGAGGCTGAAAACGGGAATTTTCCCACCTTGATTTCATAACCTGCTTCTTTTGCCTGTTTTTCAGTCATTCCCACAGAAGCAATTTCAGGAGTGGCATACGTACAACCGGGAATATTTCCGTAGTCCAGCGGCTGAACTTTCATGCCTTTAATTTTTTCAACACAAAGAATACCTTCCGCAGAAGCTACATGGGCAAGAGCGGGACCGTGAACCACATCTCCAATGGCATAAACACCATCAGCATTGGTTTTATAAAAATCATCAACTACAATCTTATCCTTTTCAGTTTTGATTCCCAGTTCTTCAAGGCCAATATTTTCGATATTTGTTTTAATTCCTACTGCAGAAAGCACAATATCTGCCTCAAGGGTTTCTTCGCCTTTTTTGGTCTTAACTTTTGCTTTTACTGTTTTTCCTGAAGTATCCACGCTTTCTACAGAAGAATTGGTCATTACCTTAATTTTCGATTTCTTCACGCTTCTTTCAAACTGCTTGGAAACTTCTTCATCTTCCAGGGGAACAAGGTTTGGAAGAAATTCCACAATAGTAACCTCGGTTCCCATGGAATTATAAAAGTGGGCGAATTCTACCCCAATAGCTCCTGAACCTACCACAATCATTGATTTTGGCTGTTTTTCCAAAGTCATTGCCTCCCGGTAGCCTATTACTTTTTTACCATCCTGTTTTAAATTTGGCAATTCACGGGAACGTGCCCCGGTGGCAACAATAATGTGATCTGCCTCGTAATCTTTGGTTTTATCGTCTTTGCCTGTTACAGCAACTTTTTTACCTTTTTTCAGCTTTCCGTAGCCCTCAATAACATCAATCTTATTTTTTTTCATAAGGAACTGTACGCCCTTACTCATCCCGTTTGCCACATCGCGGCTTCTTTTTACCACGGCGCTAAAATCCTTATCTGCTTTTTCCAGTTTTAAACCGTAATCTTCAGCATGTTTAAGATAATCAAAAACTTCAGCACTTTTCAAAAGCGCTTTTGTTGGGATACAACCCCAGTTAAGGCAAACACCACCAAGGTTTTCTTTTTCAATAATAGCTGTTTTAAAACCCAATTGCGAAGATCGAATTGCGGTTACGTAACCTCCCGGGCCACTGCCTAAAACTATGACATCATATTTACTCATTTCAGTAATTTTTTGTGAGGGTTTAGAAGTTGCGAATTTAAGGAATTAATGCTTAAACAAAAAGGATTAAACAGCTGCTTTAGCCATGTAAGTACACAAAAAGCCTATCGGTGAGGATAGGCCTGGGATTTATGCAAATTCCAATCAGATTTTAATTTTTTATTGTAGATATGCTTGTGATTTCTGAAGTGTCTATTCCCAGTTCATTAACCACTGCGTTATAATCTGCAATATCCACATTAGTATTTTCTGCAAAATCTGCTGGTACAATAATTATTCTAAATAATTGATTATCGGTATAGGTGGGATCTATGGTTTCAAAATCCTCATCAGGAATACTGCTGAATAAAAAGATATTGAGGTCAAAGTACGTATATTCAAAAGTGTACTGGATCTGCTCTCCGTCATCTGTATAAATTACTTGTGGAAGTTGTCGCCAAACATAATAAGGTACTCCATCAGGATCTTCGTATTGCCCCCATGCCATATATACAAAAACGGCATCGTCTTCGTCAACCTCAATTCCCTCAGTTTCAAAATCCACAGAGAGCGTATAATAATTATCTGCAGTAAAGTTTGAGACTTCTAAATCCAATACAGTACCAACTACGGCTTCACCGGGCTCCCCTTGAGGCCCTTGTTCACCCTGTTCCCCTTGAGGACCTTGAGAACCCTCAGGCCCTTGTTCGCCCTGAGGACCTTGTTCTCCTTCAGGACCGGGAGGGCCTTCAGTAGAACAGGAAAAAATACTGGTGCAAAAAAGTAACAAAAGTAGTGTTTTCTTCATATTGAAAGTGATTTAAATGAATAATGTGGTGAAGATAGAAATATTTAAAGCAATTTTGAAACTAAGTACTAAAAGAAGATTACAAAAAAATGCCTGTTTGAGTTTCAAACAGGCATTTAATTCTGATAATTAGTTGATGTTATTTTTTTGTTTTTAATTGGAAAGCTTTTAAAACTGCCTCCATATTTGCAGGATCTACTTCTGAAGAAGCAAAAGTATCTGATGGAACTACCACAATTCTAAATGTTTGTCCATCAGTAAATCCTGAATCTAAATTGCTTAAGTTATAGTTGCCGTCAATAATTATTTCAACATCACCAACGGTATGATTATAAACATATTGAATAGTACCTTCTTCAAGGAAAAAGTTTTGAGGGATTAAACTCCATCCATCCAAATCATTTCCATTCTCATCTTCAAGAATTTCAAGACGGTACACCAATACCGCATCTGCGTCAGGATTTATTGTTGCAACGTCGTCTGGAATATCTATGATAACAGAATATTGATTCGCATCTTCTAAATAATCGAAGTCAACAGTTTGTTCAAAGGTATAGCCTAGGCCATTCACTCCATCTTCTCCCGGAGGTCCCTCTGGCCCTTGTGGCCCCACTTCTCCGTCATCAGAACATGATACAAATAGAAAAGTGGTCATAAATAAAAGTGAAAATATTTTTCTCATAATTTTAAGTGTTAAGTTATTTATCAAATTCAATACTTGCCGAGTTAACGCAAAATCGCTGTCCGGTTTCGGTAGGGCCGTCATCAAACACATGCCCCAAATGGCTGCCGCAGGTGGCGCAAAGGATTTCTGTTCTAATCATT
Source organism: Autumnicola tepida (assembly GCF_031846485.1). Classification (NCBI taxonomy): domain Bacteria; kingdom Pseudomonadati; phylum Bacteroidota; class Flavobacteriia; order Flavobacteriales; family Flavobacteriaceae; genus Autumnicola; species Autumnicola tepida. The sequence goes on along the minus strand of NZ_JAVRHQ010000024.1, from coordinate 10,172 downwards.
CCAAAACTTTTATCCTGTACATATTCCACTTTACCTTCAATAGCCTGGTCAAAGCTTGGCCAGCCACACCCGCTTTCAAATTTAGCATCACTTTCAAATAGTTTAGTGTGACATGCGGCGCAACGATATTCCCCATCTTCAAAATGAAGATTGTACTTACCACTGTGGGGCGCTTCTGTTCCTTTTTCACGCAGCACCCGGTATTGCTCTTCGGAAAGCTGCTTTTTCCATTCTCCTTCTGATTTTTCTATGGCGTATTTTTTCATTGTATTATCTTATTTGTTAGCGGGTACAAAATTCATGGCTACTCCGTTCATGCAATACCTTTTGCCGGTGGTTTCGCGGGGGCCGTCATCAAAAACATGTCCCAGGTGCCCACCACATTTTGCACAATGCACTTCATCCCTGGTATATCCCAGTTTGGTATCACGCCCCAGCTCTACACCACCTTCTACAGGTCGGTCAAAACTAGGCCACCCTGTGCCGCTCATAAATTTGTTTTCAGTTTTATAAAGTTCATTTCCGCAGGCCGCGCAAATAAATGTACCCGGTTTTTTAATATTATTTAAATCACTTGAGAAAGCAGGTTCTGTTGCAGCCTTTCTTAAAACCTGAAATTCTGCATTTGTTAATTCCTGTTTCCACTCTTTTTCAGTTTTACTTACTTCAAAGTTTTCTGAAGATTTTTTTTTCTGTGCATTTCCGTTACAACTCATCATTATTGTTGCTAACAGTAGAAATATGATCTTTTTCATGTGTTTATTTTTTCTTTTTAAAATTTGAAAAATGGCTACATATTTAAATTATTGCCTTGTGCCATGTCTTTCTTTGGGTCAGCAAGGTGCCAAATTCCGGCTTTTATTTTTAAAAGTACAAAGATTATACCGCGATGAACGTTGTGATTCTGTTAATTACCCCGGGATCTCCCAAAATTCGCCTGTGGCCTAAGTTTTTGGTGATTAAAATGCTGCTGTTTTCAAGAACACGATTAATTTCGTAAGCACAGTTTACCGGTACATCCACATCATCTTCATCATGAATAATAAGGCTTGGAATAGTAATCCCTTCCGCAGAAACAGCTCCGGAATAAGTGTCCATATCCTGCCCTAATTTCGTGTCCAGGTATGCTTTCATCTTTTTAGCAACTGCTTCATTCATTTTCATATTACGGGCAAATTCCCTGGTGATGTGGGTAATACTGTTTGCAGTTCCAATTACAACAAGTTTCTTGGTTTTTAGCCCGTCTTTTACTGCACGCAGGCTGGCCATGCCTCCCAAAGAATGGCCAATTACGGCTTCAAAGGGGCCATATAATTTGTCCAGATGATGTGTAGCTTCAATAAAATAGGGCATCATACTCATCTTTCCTTCTGCTTTTCCATGTGCGGGAGCATCAAAACTAATTGTGGCATATCCATGGGCAAGGAGTGCATTTGCAATTTTAGAAAGTTGTGTTCCGCTGCCACTCCAGCCATGCACAAGCAAAACTTTTCTAGCCGATTCTCCATATTCGTACACCACAATTTCCCGGTTAATTGAAGGAACAATTATTTTTGTTTGCCGGGAACGGGCATCCATTTCTTTTTCCCTTTCAGGTAATTTATACTTAAAAGGGGAGAGGAACAGCCTGGCAGCAAAGCGGCTGGCCAGGAAAGGGCTGATGATTTTGAGTATCCTGTTGAGACTAATAATATAATCGGGTATAAGAAGGCGCTGTACAGGAATAGATTCCTTGTTTTTCTTGGACATAGAATTAAATAGTCCGCAATTTAGTCATTATAAAAGGTTATCTCTAATTTGATTAGGATTAAGTTTTTCTGGTACTGTTGTTGAAGAAGCCTTTTTGTTAAATCCTACTTAAACACCTCAGGAGGAAGTGCCTGCTTTTGTAATTTTAACAAAAATAAACCCATAATTATGAGAATCAAAAAAACACTAATAGGAATAAGCGCAGTGCTGCTGATGATAGTGGCCTGTAAAACAAATCCTTTTACAGGAGAGAAAAATCTCAATTTTGTTTCTAATGACCAATTGTTTCCATCTTCCTTCGAGCAGTACAATCAGTTCTTAGATTCTGCTGAAGTAGTACGGAATACACAGGCTTCTCAAATGGTAAAAAATGTAGGACAGGAAATAGTTACGGCAGCTCAAAGATATTTAAATGCTAATGGCTACCAGGGCTTTATGCAGGATTTTGAGTGGGAATTTAATCTTGTGAGGGATGACCAGGTGAATGCCTTTGCCATGCCGGGGGGAAAAGTAGTGGTTTATACAGGAATCCTTGATGTAACCCAGGACAGGACAGGACTTGCTGTGGTAATGGCACACGAGATTGCCCATGCCCTGGCCGATCATGGTGCGCAAAGGATGAGTGCAGCCCAGTTACAACAATTGGGAGCAGTTGCCGGATCTGTTGCTTTAAGCGGAAAAAGCACCCAGACACAACAAATTTTTGCACAGGCTTATGGATTGGGAACGCAGGTGGGAGTAATGTTGCCCTTTAGCCGTAGCCATGAAGCTGAAGCAGACAGGATAGGCCTTACTTTAATGGCTATCGCGGGATATAACCCAGATGAAGCAGCCGATTTATGGCGAAGGATGGCAGCGCAAAGCAACGGCCAGGCGCCGCCGGAATTTTTGAGTACACACCCCTCTAACCAAACAAGGATAGAAAATCTTACCGAGTGGGCACCGGAAGCAAAGGCCGAAGCTGAAAAATATGGTGTCACTTCTTTTTAGAGGTAAAAAAATTAAATTTTTTACTAAAGAGGCTGTTACAAGGATAGCCTCTTTTTTTATACAATAATTTATAATTTCTTGCAGGTTGAACTATAATTAATAAAGCTGATTTTTTAAGGATAGCCTTTAAACTTCTTTTTCTTCAGCTTAAAATTTCCTTAGTCTTAGAATTGCTTATTTTTGTGCCTTCACTCAAAACTTGATTTATGAGTAATAAAATTACTATTGCCATAGACGGCTTTTCTTCAACAGGTAAAAGCACCATTGCCAGGGAGCTTGCCAAAGAACTGGGTTATATCTATGTAGATACCGGGGCAATGTACCGGGCCGTAACACTTTATGTGATGCGGCATTTATTTGTAACCGAATCCAATTTTGATGAGGAAGCTATTTTACGGCATTTGCCATTTATAAACCTGAGGTTTGTTTTTGATGAAAAACTTGGTTATGGTGAAATCTACTTGAATAAAGAAAATGTGGAAAAGGAAATCCGTTTAATGGAAGTTTCCAACAACGTAAGCAAAGTGGCCACTGTTTCTAAAGTAAGGGAGATGCTGGTGAAGCAGCAGCAGGAAATGGGAAAAGATAAAGGTGTGGTTATGGATGGCCGTGATATTGGAACAGTGGTTTTTCCAGATGCCGACCTAAAGCTTTTTATGACCGCCTCAACCCAAACCCGCGCAGAAAGAAGGTTCAAAGAACTACGCGAACGTGGAGAGAAAGTGGAATTTGATGAGGTGCTCAAAAATGTAAAAGACAGAGATTATATGGACTCCACCAGGGAGGATTCTCCACTTATAAAGGCAGAAGATGCTATAGAAATTGATAATTCCAATATGAGCCTGCAGGAACAGTTTGATAAAATCCTGAAACTGGCCAGGCAAAAAATAAACGCCGCACAACGGGGCTAATTTTAATGGATAGGAAGAAACTTTCCAACCCGGTTTTGTACCTCATGGCAGCCGGGGCAGGTTTGGTGGTGGCTAATAATTACTACAATCAGCCACTACTTAATTTAATTGCCGGTACTTTTAAGGTTTCAGAATCTGAGGTGAGCCATATTCCTTTGTTTACCCAGCTGGGCTATGCAATGGGTTTGCTTTTTATTATTCCCCTGGGAGATAAATTTCCGCGGAAAAAATTGATCCTGATAGATTTTGTGGCTATCGTATCTTCATTATTGGTCGCGGCAGTGGCACCATCACTTCTTATCCTGGGAATCGCCAGTTTCTTTATTGGTTTTTCCTCGGTAGTGCCGCAACTTTTTGTGCCCATGGCGGCACAATTAGCTGATGAGAAAGAAAAAGGAAGGGCCATAGGAATTGTAATGAGCGGCCTGTTAATTGGCATTTTAGGTAGCAGGTTTTTAAGCGGACTCATAGGTGAATACTTCGGCTGGCGCATCATGTATGTAATCGCCACAGCTCTAATGCTGATTTATTGGATCTTGCTGAAGTGGAAATTGCCCGAATTACAACCTGATTTTAAAGGTACATACGGCGCGCTTATGAAATCTTTGGCACATTATTTTAAAACAGAAAGTTCGGTAAGGCTTGCTGCAGTCCGTGGCGGGTTGGGTTTTGCCGGGTTCAGTGCTTTCTGGACTACCCTGGTGTTTTTAATGGAAGATTCATTTAACTACGGCAGCGGGATGGCAGGAACATTTGGTTTGCTGGGAATAGGAGGAGCGCTCGCAGCCACGTGGGCCGGTAAATTAAGCGACAGGCTAAACCGGAATAAGCTTATTACTATTTCAAGCTTAATAATGATTATTTCCTGGGTTATATTTGGTCTTTCCGGTAGTTCGCTTATTGGTATTATTGCAGGGGTATTGCTTCTGGATATGGGGCTGCAGTCTCTTCATATTACTAACCAGAACATTATTTTTTCGAAACATCCCGATGCCCGTAACAGGATTAATACTATTTATATGGTAGGATATTTTATTGGTGGGGCGGCAGGTACAATTTCGGGCGCTTATGCCTGGGAAATATATGGATGGAAAGGCGTTTCAGGTATCGGCTTCATCTATTCGCTGCTAATCCTGTTTTTTCATTTCGTTTTTAAAAAACCTGATGCTGAAAATATCTCGTAAAGTAGTTATCATAGGTTTGATATTCAAAAATTAAGTTGTATTTTTGCGCTCCTTTTTGGCAATTGTCCGGAAGAACAAAAAGGGCTGAAAATCAAATACTAAAATCACTTCTGTGTTTTTAAATTGCAGAATTTCTTCCGAAGAAACACAGGATACAAATATTATTATCAGCAATGGCTGAAGAAACAAAAAATCAAGAAACTCAGGAGTCTAATGCACCTGAAGTTCAGGAAGTAGCAGGAATGGCGACAGATTCGCAACCAGAAGTTGTAGAGCAGCAGCAGGATCCTGAGAAGTTTTTAGAGGAATTCAACTGGCACAATTATGAAGAGGGAATAGACCCGATTGATGACCAGAAGCTGGAAGAATTCGAGAAACTGGTAGAAGAGAATTTCGTAGATACCTTAAATGATGAGGTTGTTACGGGAACTGTGATCAATATTACAGATCGTGACGCTATTATAGATATCAACGCGAAAAGTGAAGGAGTTATTTCTTTAAACGAATTCCGTTACAACCCAGATCTTAAAGAAGGAGATGCGGTTGAGGTATTGATTGATGTGCGTGAAGACGCAACAGGACAATTGATCCTTTCTCACCGTAAAGCCCGTGTGATCAAAGCCTGGGAACGCGTAAACAAAGCGCACGACGAAGGCCTTATCGTTAACGGATTTGTAAAATGCCGTACCAAAGGTGGTATGATTGTAGACGTTTTTGGAATCGAGGCGTTCCTGCCAGGTTCTCAAATAGACGTTAAACCAATCCGTGACTACGATGCATATGTAGGTAAAACAATGGAATTTAAGGTTGTAAAAATCAACCACGAATTCAAAAACGTTGTGGTTTCTCATAAAGCGCTTATCGAAGCCGATATTGAAGAGCAGAAGAAAGAAATCATCGGTCAGCTTGAAAAAGGCCAGGTACTTGAAGGTACTGTTAAAAACATCACTTCTTACGGGGTGTTTGTTGACCTTGGAGGTGTTGACGGACTTGTTCACATTACCGATCTTAGCTGGTCAAGAATCAACCATCCAAACGAGATTGTTGAGCTAGACCAGAAACTTAACGTGGTAATTCTTGACTTCGATGAAGCCAAGACAAGAATCCAGTTAGGTCTTAAGCAGTTGAGCCAGCATCCTTGGGAAGCGCTAGACAATGAGCTTAAAGTTGGAGATAAAGTAAAAGGTAAAGTAGTTGTAATCGCAGATTACGGTGCGTTTATCGAAGTTGCTGAAGGTGTTGAAGGCCTTATCCACGTTTCTGAAATGTCATGGAGCACTCACCTTAGATCTGCTCAGGATTTCGTAAATGTTGGAGACGAGGTTGAAGCGCAAATCCTTACTTTAGACAGGGAAGACCGTAAAATGTCTCTTGGTATCAAGCAATTGACTCCAGACCCATGGACAGATATTACTTCTAAATATCCTGTAGGTTCAAGACATTCAGGAATCGTACGTAATTTCACCAACTTTGGTGTATTCGTAGAACTTGAAGAAGGAATTGACGGGTTGATCTATATCTCTGATCTTTCATGGACCAAGAAAATCAAACATCCATCAGAATTCACTAATGTAGGGGATACTTTGGAAGTGGTTGTATTGGAACTTGATGTTGACGGCCGTAAACTAAGTTTAGGTCACAAACAAATCGAGAGCAACCCATGGGATAAATACGAAGAAGAATTCGCTGTAGGAACTACCCATACTGCTGAAATTTCTGAAATCGTAGACAAAGGCGCTACTATCGACTTCAATGAAGATATCACCGCATTTGTTCCACAGAGACATCTTGAGAAAGAAGACGGAAGTAAACTGAAGAAAGGTGAAGAAGCAGAATTCCAGATTATTGAGTTCAACAAAGAATTCAAGAGAGTGGTAGCGTCTCACGCTGCTGTTCACAGAGAGGAAGAGCAGAAGATCGTTAAGCAGGCCGCTAAGAAAGCTGCCGCGCAAAACAGTTCAAACAACACCACTATTGGTGATGTTAATGCCGATCTTCAGGCACTTAAAGATAAGATGGAAGGAAAATAATCCTGAAGTTGTTAAAACACGAAAAGCTCCCTGGGAAACCTGGGAGCTTTTTTATTTTAAAAGGGTGAATACCCCGAGGCTCGCCTCGTTAGCAGATATTGTAAAGTTTGAAAACGTGTTCCACCAAAATGCTCCGTAGGCTTACCCCGGAAAAATTTACTGTGGAAGGCTTGGTTCTCGCCCTATAGGGTAATTTCTGCTCTCCATCATGCTCCGCAAGGTGCTGGGCTCGGGCAAATATGACTATCAGGGTAACTTTTAATCGCTTGGGAGACTGCGTAGAAACACTTAGTTTTCTTTTTTTAATAATTTGTTCTTAACATAGATTTTGTTAGCTTCTCTAACTTTGTCTCTCCATTTAAACTTTTCAAGATTAGGCAAAAAAGGTCCTTCTTTAGACGTTTTGCCGAAAAGCTGTGGAATATTTTTATCCAGGATAGTAATTATAGGAGCACATAGAAGCATACTCAACAAAACAATTACGGAGCAATAAAGGCTCGTCCAAACCACGGAATCCGGTGGAGCATATAAATCTACAATCTCACCATTAATGAAGTGGTGGAAAATTCCATTTAAGCCTAACAAATAAAGCGTGTTTTTACCGATGTACTCGAAAAGGCTATTGAATGGTAATATAATGCACAAAGAAATAAGGAAAAATGCTCCTGCAAAAGCAGTTATGAGGAATGGAATAATATAACCATGTTGTGAAAGTACCATAAGTACAGTGAAATCTTCTGTTGGAGAATTAAGATTAAAAGTGAAAAATGCAATAAAGAAAAATATAGGTAATAGCAGGTAAACCATCCATTTTTTCGTGGCCGCTATTTTTTTTATAAACGGGAAGATAGAAAATCCGGTAAAATAAAAGCCCATAGCTACTATGGCTTCATGAATATACCAGGTATTTAAAGTGACACCCGTTAGTTTAGCAATAGAAAGATGATAACGACATACCAGTAAACCTGTTACAAGAATTAGAATTCCCCAAAACAAGCTCCTGGTTCGGGATTTAATTTTTGGAATTATAAAAGATGCCAGAATTTCACAGGTAAAAAGACATACAAGAAACCAGGTGATAAGGTTTAATTGTGGGCTGCCCTTTAAATAATATAAGATCTTGACGATGATTTGGTACCAGTCTACAAATCCAAACTTCATATAAAAATATGTGATCCAAAGCGGTATAAAAAGAAGGCCAAAGACAAAAACAGGCAATAACCTCCTTAGAAATAGCTTTTTAAAATTATCATTAAAATTCCCGTGAGGTTTAAAGAAAAAACCGGAAATAATAAAGAAAACAGGCATCAAAAAGGCATGATCAAATTTCAACTGGTAAAATGCTATTGCACTACCTGCGGCAGCGACACGTTCGGCAATATGATCATAGAACACCAGGAACATACCTACAGCCTTAATGGAATCGACCCATAAAATTCTTTCCTTTGTTAGTCTCAGCATAACTTACATCTTTTAAGCGAAGGGATAAATAATTTAATTGTGCAGGAAAATATTTAAAGAGATGGGGGATAGGGATTAATTGACTTCTAAACCAGATAAAACTTATAAATTAAAACATATCTAAACCCTTTAAAACGGATATTGAAATTACCACTGGCATGGACAGGGTCCACTTTTAGGTACATCCCTGTATACCAAGAATTTTTTTTCCATCCACGAGATTCTATTAAATTGGGGTAAATTTTGATCTTTAGGTAATTGTACTTTATATGTTTTTTTTCTATAGGAATACGTTAGATTCTTAGGTTCTTCTGAATCATAATTTTGCACCTCCCTTTCTATTTCGAATAATGTTACTAATTCATGTTTTTCTTTGATATGGATAAAAGGGGGATAATCTGAATCTTCAATTTCAACAAAATCATTGTTGTACTGTAGAAGTGGTAAGGTCTCAGCGATAATTAGATGATTTGATTTTTCTCCGGCTACTTTAAGATTAGAAAACATTGAGAAATTAGTAGCTGTTTTCAGCCCCAGGTAGGGGGTTATTCCATTGAAAACAGTTAGAAAAATAAAAAAAATAAAAGCCGGTGCTGGTATATTTAATAACTGTCTGGTATGTAATCTGTCTTCAATTTTAGTTTTAAAGATGTACCTAAGCGTTAGTAATATTAAAAAACTACACCAGGCGTACAAGCCAAAAATGATAAATTGCAGGTAATTAGGAGGAACTGCAGGTACGGGATTCGTCTTGTAGATCCATAGTATTAAAACGCCTGCTGGTATTAGCAAAGCAATGCTTAGCTTAATCTTATCTTTTTGATTCAAAAACATCAGTTTTCTCAAGATGTTTGTGATAGTTATGTGAATATCCTTTACTGTTTTTATAGGTAGAAATAAAGTATACAGCGCGTAAATTTCTGTAGTAAAGCTAAAAATCATAAGATTAGGATGTATAGCCAGTAGGAAATGAAAAGCGAGACCTGTAATTATAGCGAATAGTCTATAACCGAGGATGAGAAGAAGTACAGGAATTAAGGTTTCTATAATTAGAGTGCCATAAATAGTTATCCAGGCAACAAGTTCATTATTGGGTAAAAAGGGAAGGATTTTTGTTATTTCCCCATATAAAGCTACTCCACAGCTTACCGTGGGATCAAAATAGCTATGGTTTAATTTATGGAATACGGTAAAGAAATATAAAATTATTACCAGCCATCGCAGAACTGGTGCAACAATTTTATACATCTGCCCTATATTTTCCTCAAGGTTTCCTGATTTCTTCCAAAAGTACATATATAGTATTCCTGAAATTGTACAAAGATTAACAATAAGAGCAAGTATAATATGGTTGGGAATAAAGGGCATGTTCCCAAACTTAATGCCGCTCCATATCAGTAATCCGGCTGCAAATATTAAGGGTTTTCGAGGGTTTAAAACAGACAGGATTATTACGAATGGTAAAAATACGCAGAGTCCTAAAAAGAAATAATTTCCAGATTGTAAAAAGTTATTTCCAATTTTTGTCCAATCACCTGCCGTAATGGTATGATGTACTAAAATGAAAAAACACCACATAAAATGGAATATCCTGTAGCTTTTAAAACTGATAGGAAACTCTTTATTTTCTTTCATTTTACGTGGTTTAATTCCTGAATGTCAGTATTAAAGTAAAATATTTTTTTGAAACATTTCAGTGTTTTAAGGCTTTACCTGTAAAAGGAGAAAAAAAATAGTTATAATTAAAGTTAAAGTGTTTATAAAAAGAATATGAAAGAATTTTATTCCTTTTTGTAAGAAAACATAGCTGCTTTATTAAGACAGGAAGATAAAAGCAGGCTTTTTTA
>NZ_JAVRHQ010000023.1:0-76173 GCF_031846485.1 Autumnicola tepida | reverse complement strand
TCTTCTTTTTTCATTATTGTGTAAATATTAGAGGCCTGAAATTACAGGCAAGATTAAAAAAATATCGGGGTTTGCAAACCCCGATATTTTCTACTTACACAGTTTTTGAGATAGTCCCAATTTTTCTGAAAATCTATGTATTTAATCTTAATATTCCCTGAAATTCTGACCGACATTTATTTTAGCAGTAGTATCTGAAATTTTTACTTAGAGTGCGCAACCTTTTTAAGGTTTTGCATCTAAATAAAAACAGCTATAATGAAGATGTTCTTCTTCCTAACTTTATGTATGCTTTTTTTCTCTTGTTCAGATGATGACTTACAAGTCTGCCCTAACGGCCTGAACGAAACCTGGTTTAATGATTTTAAAAGTGAACTTGATGACAATTGCTTCTCTGAAACCTCAATTTTCCAGGGAATTTATAACGGAGAGACGGTGTATTATCAATTAATAACAGATCCCTTAGTGAATTTTCAGGCATTTTTGAAGTTTTATAATTGCGAAGGAAATCTTGTGGCAGATTTATCTGCAGAAGGGAGCAACAATTATCTTGATGGTCCTGGGCGGGATGATGATAAAATATATACCTGCTCAGAATAACTAATATCAAAATTGGCACAAATTTAAATTCTTCTTCAGGAGAAAAAGATGTTAAATTACGTCCTGAAAGTCGTTATTACCACAACGAGTAGCATTATTTGAATTGATTCTATTTACTAACCTTCAATTAACCTTGATAACCTCAATTTGAAAATTAATTAAACTAAGGACTAATTAGCCTTAACTGTATTTGGCTTTTTCGCAGGTAGATTTGTTGAAACTAACATCAATAAATTTAATTACATGAAAACCATGCGAAAATTTACATTTAGAATTTTTCTTCTTTCAGCAGTATTCTGCTTTTTTACTTCATGTGAAGTAGAGGACGGAGCTGATGGAATAGACGGTGAACAGGGAGAACAAGGTCCGCAAGGGCCAGAGGGGCCACAAGGTGAGGCCGGGGAAGACGGAGAAGATTTTACTCCGGAACCAACAATGTTTGCCAATAAATCTGCACTGGAACCACTGGTGCTTATCAATCCTTCTTTCGGTCAGGTTAAGGCATACTCTCTTTTAAGTACTACAGATGATATTGATGGATTTCATCTTGCAGGATCTGCCGATGGTGCAGGTTTGCTTCAGGATCCCGATAGCGACGGGTATATTTACGTGGTGAATAACGAAGATCATTACGCCGTATCCAGGGTTTTCTTAGATAAGAACCTTATTCCTTATAAAGGAGACTATCTCCTCAATTCCGGGGTTGCAGATTATGCGAGGCAGTGTTCCGGGACTATGTGGGAAGCAGCCATACATGGAGGCTCTAAAGACATGTTCCTTTCAGCTTCTGAAAGTATTCATTATGATGTTAAAGGTATAGATCCTTATGTGACTACTCCAACTCCTACTGCAGATTTTGGACTTGATGCACTTGGGGAATTTTCATGGGAAAATGCGGTACCGCTTCCACAGGGGGCATTTAGCGGGAAAACCGTGATTATTGGAGGAGATGATGATTCCAGTGGTTCTGAAGGCCAGGTGAGCATGTACCTTTCTGAAAATGGTGATGCCGATCTTGAAGGTGGTAAAATATTAGTGCTTCGTTTTAAAGAAATTTCAGATGGCGCAGGTGGAACAATGCCCGTAGGTGATGATATGACATATAATGAAGGTGATCTGGATTTTCAAACCGAATACGAAGTGGAATTTGTAGAAATTCCAAATGGTGCTTCTCTTACTAATTCTGAAATGGAAAATGCCTGCCTGAATGTAAACGCTTCCCAGTTTATGAGAGTGGAAGATGTAGATTATGGGAAAGGTTCTGATGCGGCTGGAAGAAATATTTATTTTAATGTAACCGGGCGTGGTCCCGGAGCAGGAACTTATAATGACTGGGGAACAGTTTACAAACTGGTTCTAGATGAAAATGACCCAACCCAGGGAAAACTTACCCAAATCATCAGCGGGAATACAGATACCAACAATATGGATGGTAATCTTTCTGTACTACAGAGCCCGGATAATATATGTGTAACTGAAAACTTTGTGTACTTTCAGGAAGATCCCAACTCCTTTAGCAGGGGCCATAATTCCTATATCTACCAGAGTGATTTAGAGGGTAATAATATTAGTGTTGTGCTACGGCTTATTGTAGACCAGACTTTAGCTGAAGATCCCGGAACACAATTTTCAGGAGAGTTTGGTTCTTTAATCGATGTTTCTGATAAAGTTGGTGTAGATGGAACTTTCCTTCTTGCCTTACAGCCACACTATTGGCAGGATCCTTTCTTCCAGGGCATCGACGGGCATTATAATTCAGATCATGAAGATAACCAGGGATCCCAAATTGTTCTTTTACAGGGGCTTCCAAGATAATTTCTGAATTATTAAAATTTATCTAAAGGCTTCCGCATAGACGGAAGCCTGCTTTTTTCCTGAATCAACTAAGTTCTCTTATGCGTTTATCAAAACTCCTGGCATTACTTGCTGTCATTATTCTTTGTTCCTGTGATCAGTCAACTTCAGATGTATATGTTATCAACTGGGAAGGCACCAGGCAATATTACCTGAAACATCTTAAAAAAGCTAAGGAAGGCCTCAGGCAATTGGAGTCGAAAGATCCGGAAGACACCGGTAATAAAGCTTTATTTGCTGAAATTAGGAATAATTTTAAAATTGCCGAGCCCTATGCCTCTTATTTAAATCCTGAAGTTGGGCACCGTGCCAATGGTCCGGCCCTGCCGGTTTTTCGGGAAGATAATGGCAAAGTGCTCGCGCCAATCGGCCTTCAGAAAATAGAAGAAAGCATCTATGAAGGCGGCGTTGAAAAAGAACAATTTCAGCAGGAAATAAAATATACCATAGGTTTGCTGGATGTACTTCAGGAGAATATCGAAAAAAGGGAGTTAACACCAAAACGCTTTTTTGTCGCCGTTCAGCAACAGTTAATGCGGTTAATCAGCTTTTCTATGTCTAATTTCGATACTCCCATCAGCGCACAGGGAGTTAAAGATGCCGCGCTAACACTGGAAAGCTTAAGAACCATTTACAAAAACACACTGCAGACTGATATTCAGAAGAAAAAACCTGGGTTGGATGAACAGTTTTTAAAAAGTATGGATTCTGCCATAAAACAAGCCAGTGATTATTCAGGCAAAAATGAAGATTTTGACCGGTACACTTATGTACGTGATTATATAAATCCCGTATGCCGTAACTGGAAGCAAATAAGAGATGCCAGTGGGTATTGGGAAGGTTCAGAAGATTACCCTTTTAATTTTGATGCCCCTACTTTTTTTGAACCTGATTCTTTTAACCTGGGTTACTTCACCCCATCGGTTAATAAGAATCCCACACAGGAACAGGTAGATTTAGGTGAAAAATTATTTTTTGATCCTAATCTTTCTGAAGGTGGGAAAGTGTCGTGCGCATCCTGCCATATTCCGGCAAAAGCATATCAGGACGGATTGCAGACGGCAATGGACAATACGGGCAGGCCGCTGGAAAGAAATACGCCAACGCTTATAAATTCTGCTTATCAGCAAAGTTTCTTCTGGGATGGCCGTTCCCAGGACCTGCTTAGCCAGATTAACCAGGTCTTTACCAACAACAGGGAATTTAACAGCGAGGTGCATACATTTTCTAACAAAATCCTCCAGGACAGCAGTTATATCGAGCTTTTTAAGCAGACTTTCGGAAGGGTGCCGAGATCGAACAAAGAACTGGTAAAGGCTATTTCTTCTTATGTTTCTACTTTTAAAGGTTTCGATTCAAAGTTCGACAGGAATATCCGCGGAGAAGAAAATACTTTTACTGCTGAAGAAAAACACGGCTTTAATCTTTTTATGGGAAAGGCCCTTTGTGCCACCTGCCATTTTATGCCAATTACCAACGGCACTGTGCCGCCATTCTTTTCAGAAACAGAAAAAGAGGTGATTGGTGGTCCTGAAACTGCAGATAATGAACAATGGGATGATGATCCCGGCTTTTATATAATTTATAAAGAGCCCATCCATTGGGGAATGTTTAAAACGCCAACGGTTAGAAATTCAGCATTAACGGCGCCTTATATGCATAATGGTATTTATGAAAGCCTGGAACAGGTGGTGGATTTTTATAACAAAGGAGGTGGGGCAGGCCTGGGATTTGATATCCCTCATCAAACTTTGCCATTTGATGAACTAAATTTTACCGCGGAAGAAGAAAAGGCATTAGTGGCATATCTAAAAACCCTTTCTGATAAGGAAGTTTCCAATAAAGAGGAAGATATTTTAGCGGTGAACAACTAATTGTATTTTTTAGATTTTGAAAAAGATAAAAGTCTAAAATGGAAAGAGTAAAGAGAAAGATTTTTCTGCGGAAAAAAATCTATCATTCTGGATAATCAAGGCATCTTCGTCTTAATGAAAGCTCGTTAAAAAGCGGATTAGACTTTTTATTCAAGTTGATTAGATGAAGATTTCAATTTCACACCACTAATTTTTCTGCGGAAGGATTCTTTGATAAAATACAGCAGCAGGCCTGAAGCTTTTGCAATACTTAAACCATTTTCATGAATGTTGCAAATACCAATGCGTCACCAGAACGTTGCGGAGTGGCCTTAGCCAGAAGTGTTTGAGATCTTTGAAAAGAAATGTTTTCCCGGGAAGTGAGAATTTATATTCCATATTTCTTTCTATCCTGAACATAATTTACAAAGTTTAAAGCACCGGAACGGCAGCAACATGGAATTTATGTTTTATTCAAACTTGCGGGAGCATTATTTAAAAAAGCAGCGTATAAAGATAAACGCAATTGAAGAGGATTAATAGCACGAGGCACAGCAGGCTAAAGATGCGGTAGACGCGGGAAGGCCTTTCTGCTTCAGGCATTTGATTGCCGGTTACAAGTTTGTAATTGAACCAGGCGAGGAAAGGAGCGGAAAGAAAGGACAGTGCGGTGGCAAAATCGACTAAAATGGTGAAAGAAGTAGTAAAAAAGTAGAGTATAAATAATGATAAAACAGGAATTAAAAAGACGTTAAGTTTATAATTTTTCCATTTTTGCTGTGGTTTCCATTCTGTTTTTTCTTCAGCAAATACCTCAGAGATAACCCTGGGAAAAGCATCGGTAACTGCCAGTGTGGTTGAAAACATTGCGATAAAGGCCGCGATGCCTACGAGAGGTTTGCTCCATTGGCCCAGGGTCTTTCCATAAAGATCAATTAATTGACCTGAAAATTGCACCGCATTTCCAGAAAAGCCAATCCCGCTTCCAAACATGATCAATACGCCCATCAGGAAAAACAGGAGTCCGATAATTGCTGCAGCCAGGTAACCGAAATTAAAGTCGGTAAATGCTTCCTTAACAGAGGTCTTTCTTTGGTTATTTTCAGCCTTTTCCCTCGTCCATATAGAATGCCAAACGGCGGCATCCAGAGGGATAGGCATCCATCCCATAAAGGAAATAATAAAAGCAATTCCCAACTTGTTCCATACATCTGGGGATTCCACAGCCAATGCATTTTCCAGCCGTCCGTCTCCAAATGCCAAAATTACTGCAGTTAAAGTTGCCAGCCCGAGTAGGCTCACAATTATCTTCATAGTATTGTCCAGCGCGGGATATTTTCCAAAAAGCAGTAAGGCGATACACATACCAATAATAATGAAACTCCAGGTAAATGCTGTCCAGCCCATTTCAAATAAACGCTCAGCCAGGCCCGCGGTAACAATGCTAACCGCCGCCTGGATAATAAACATACTGCTAACGGTGATGGTTATAAAGGTCCAGTACGGAAATTTGCCCAATTTTTTATAACCATGGATCAAATGCCTGCCGGTGCCTGCGGCGAACCGAGGGCCGAACTCCAGAAACGGGTATTTAGTCACGCAGGCCAGGATTAAAACCCATATTAACAGGAAACCATAATCTGCACCCGCACGTGTGGCCTGTACAAGATGGGAAACGCCAATCGCTGCTCCCGCCAGTAAAAATCCCGGGCCCAGGGTGCTGAAAATGGAAGATTTAGAAGTGGAATTTTGTTTCATAAAATTTTCTACATATTTAAATCTTACCAGCGAACCTAGGAAATTTTTATGAGGAATTCTTCGATGCTGTTGCATTTCGCAATAACTTTTAAGAATACCCGTAAGTGAAATTAAGCAAATTTCGAGATCAATTCTGTATTCACTTCATGGCCGCCATCAAATGAAAGAATTTCCAATTTCTGCGGAAAAAGTTTATGAAGCCGTTTCTGTTCCACTTCAATAATTCCATGTTTCAGGTATTCGTCTTTTATTCCATAAATAAAGCTGAAGGTGGTATTTCTCAGGAAAGAAAAATCACCTGCCTTTAGTTCCTGCGGAACTTTCCCCGAGTGCATGATAAGCCTGGTACATTCAATTTTTCGGCGGGCCACCCATCGTGTGGTTACCGAAACGCCCTGGGAATATCCCAGTATGTTCAAATTTGGGGCATCGCTTAAATTTTCGGCTTTATAAACTTCATCTAAATAATTCAGTACATTCTCAATTTCTGCTTCGGTATTCTCCCTGGTAAGCCAGGAAGCGCCCACATGTTTATATTCGTTATTCAGATAATATTTAGAGGCTGCCTGCGGGGCGATAATAAAATTTTCTTCAGCATTTAAATGGCTGAAATGCCTCAGGAAATAGCGGCTTAAATATCCAATGCCATGGCAAACCACCCAAACGTTTTTTGTTCGGGAAGTAAAACTGTTCAGGACGCTGTACGTATTGGTAGCGCGGTAAGAAAGCTGCTTTTCGGTGCTCATATTTCTGATGTGGTTTCGTATTTTTACAAAGAAACCAAATATTGCTATGACCAAAGAAGAAATTCTGGAGCTTTCCAGGAAAGTGTGCAAAAATACCCTGATGGAAACGCTGGATATCGAATTCACCGAAGTTGGGAAAGATTATCTTGTCGCCAAAATGCCGGTGACCTCAAAAGTACACCAGCCAGACGGGGTGTTACATGGAGGGGCAAGTGTGGCCCTGGCAGAAAGCGTTGGCAGCATGGCGAGTTATGTATTTCTGAATACGGATGAATTTTTTATCCGCGGAATAGAAATTTCTGCCAATCACCTTAAAAGCGTTTCTGAAGGTTATGTTTTTGCAAAGGCGGAATTTATCCATAAAGGACGTACCACCCAGCTCTGGAACATCAGGATTACCGACGAGGAAGAAAACCTGATATCTTTGGTAAAACTTACCACTATAGCATTACCAAAAAAGAAGCAGCATGATTAAGGATGAATTTTTTACGGTCCTGGAGCAGCAGCTGGATAAAGGATTTCCATTTGTAGCGTATCGCAAGCCTGGGGAAAATGGAGAAAAAGAGCGAACATGGGCTTTGCTGCAAAGGGAGGCTAAAACATACTATGTAGGAGATTTTACGGAGAGCGGATTTGTTTTCGCTCCTTTTGAAGACCAGGAAAAAGCTTTAATAATTCCGGCTGAGGTTTCTGATGAAATTTCAACGGAATATTTTTTTGAAGAAGAGCATAAAAATGTGAAGATGGAAGCACCGCCTTTTCCGCCAAATCAGTTGCGAAAATTGGCACGGGTAGAGCATGAGAACCTGGTGCAGAAAGCCGTTGATGCCATTAAGGTTGGAGAATTTAGGAAAGTGGTGATTTCGAGGTCTGAGAAGGTGGAAACGCAGTTAAAGGTGGTTGAAATTTTTAAGAATATCCTTAAAAAATACGATGCGGCTTTTGTGTATTTATGGTTTCATCCCGAAACCGGCATCTGGCTGGGAGCCACGCCCGAAACTTTGGTTTCCGTAGAAAGGAACAGGTTTAAAACCATGGCCCTGGCGGGAACACAGGCTTTCCATAACACGGTAGAGGTGCAGTGGGGAGAAAAGGAGATAGAGGAACAGCAAATCGTGGCTGATTATATAGTGGGGAACCTAAAGAATTCTGAACTTATTGCCACCGAAAAACTTCAGGTATCCCAGGCTCATACCGCCAGGGCCGGAAACCTGCTTCACCTTCGAACAGATATTGAAGGGAACCTGCAGGCTGGCGCTTCAGCATTAAAACAGCTTATTGGCACATTACATCCTACTCCTGCCGTTTGCGGGCTTCCAAAGGATGTGGCCAGGGATTTCATCATAAAAAATGAAGGTTATAACCGCGAATTTTATTCCGGATTCCTGGGAGAGCTGAACGTGAAAAAGGAAACTAAGCGCAACAGCAACCGCAGGAACCAGGAAAACCAGGCCTATGCGAGTATTTCCAGGAGCACCTCCCTTTTTGTCAATTTACGATGTATGAAAATTGAAGATGGAAAGGCCAGGCTTTTTATTGGCGGTGGGATAACCAAAGATTCCAATCCTTCCCTCGAGTGGGAGGAAACCGTAAATAAATCGCATACCATGAAGGCGGTACTGGTGAAATAAGGCTTAAAGCATATTGTTCCTTTTTTAGAATTTGTAATTTTGAAAATGAAATTTAATAGTCTTCAGAGGCCTCACAGGTTTTAAAAACCTGTGAGGTTTCTCGGCGAATCGGCCATCCCAGATTTTTAATATCAAAACAGAATTTGATTTATTTGAGGTGAGGTCATCTAAAAATTTACCTGTTTGTGAAATATTCAAAAATACCAGTAGCCCGTTCTATAGTAAGCCTTTGCGTGGCGAAAAATATTAACCATGTGGTGATTTCTCCCGGCTCCAGAAATGCGCCGCTTACCATAGGTTTTACCCACCATCCCCAGATCAAGGCCTACAGCATTGTAGACGAGCGTTGTGCTGCTTTTTTTGCCCTTGGTATGGCGCAGCAACTTCAAAAACCGGTTGCGTTGGTTTGTACTTCGGGATCGGCTTTGCTCAATTATTATCCCGCGATTGCCGAAGCATTTTACAGCGATATCCCGCTGGTGGTGATTTCGGCAGACCGGCCGGTGGAGCGTATCGATATTGGCGACGGTCAAACCATCAGGCAAAAAAACGTGTTCCAGAACCATATCCTTTACTCTGCAAATCTTTATTCTGAAATCGTACTGGAGTCTGAAGCGACCGATAAAAAACTTCAGCAAAAGCAATTCGAATCCCAGCGCCACAATGAACGGGAAGTAAATCTCGCCCTTAACAAAGCCATAGAGGAGAAGGGGCCGGTGCATATAAACGTTCCTTTTTATGAACCGCTTTACGATCTTGTTGAAAACGTAGAGGTGAATCCGCTGCAGATTCTTCCTGAAGTTAAGGAAAGAACATATAGCGAAAACCAGTTGCGCGCCTATGCCGATTTGTGGAATAAGGCAAAGCGAAAAATGGTTATTGTTGGTGTTGCCCAGCCAAATATCGTAGAACAGCAGTTTTTAGAAAAGCTTGCGCAGGACGGGTCGGTTATCGTGTTTACCGAAACCACCTCCAATTTAAACCACCCCGAATTTTTTACCCGGATAGACACCATTATAGGCCCTATTGAAAAAGATGAAGACCGGGAAGCGCTTTTCAGGAAACTTCAGCCGGAAATACTACTCACCTTTGGCGGGATGATTGTCTCTAAAAAAATCAAGGCCTTCCTGCGAAATTACAATCCGCAGCAACACTGGCATATAGATACTAAAAAGGCATACAATACATTTTTTTGTCTTAATAAACACTTTGAGGTTTCGGTAAATTCTTTTTTCAGCAATTTCTTTCCGCTAACAAAAAAGGTGGAAAGCGAATATGCCGGTTTCTGGAAAGGCGTAAAACAGAAGCGACAGGCACGGCATGAAGAATATATGGATGAAATCCCGTATTCCGACTTAAAAGCTATGCAGTATATCGTTCCCAAAGTGCCGGAAAATTATATCCTGCACCTGGGGAACAGTTCCACCATTCGCTATGCGCAATTATTTAAATGGAAGGAAAGCCTGCGTATTTTTTGCAATCGCGGCACCAGCGGGATAGACGGCAGTATTTCTACCGCGGTGGGCGCCGCGAGCATAAAAGGAGAACCAACCCTTATGATTTCCGGGGATTTGAGTTTTTTCTACGACAGCAATGCCTTGTGGAACAATTATATCCCTTCAAATTTCAGGATTATCGTGCTGAACAATGGCGGCGGCGGAATCTTCAGGATTCTCCCCGGCAATAAGAATACAGAGAATTTTGATACCTATTTTGAGACCACCCATAACCTGAAGGCAAAGTCCCTCTGCGAAATGTACAATTTCGAGTATGAGCAGGCATCTTCTTCCGAAGAAACCGAAGCGGTGATGCAGCATTTCTTTGATGCTTCGCAAAAGCCGAAATTGCTGGAAATATTTACGCCGCGAAAACTAAATGATGAAGTGCTGCTGGAGTATTTTAGTTTTATGCGGGGATAATACGAGCAAATATCTTTTCCTTTAGGTTGAAAATATAAGTTACCTTTGCCCTTTAAACTGAAGTTATGCTTAGAATTGGCGAATATCATGTACTGACGATCGACAGGGAAACCGAGCCCGGCCTCTTCCTGCGCAATGAGGAGGGAGACGAGGTTTTGCTGCCAAATAAGTATATTCCTGAAGAGTATGAGCTGGAGGACGAAATAAAGGTTTTTGTGTACCTTGACCATGAAGAACGTCCCGTGGCCACTACCTTGAACCCTCTTATAAAGCTTGATGAATTCGCTTTGCTAAAATGCGTTGAGGTTACCGATTTTGGTGCTTTTTTAGACTGGGGCCTGGAAAAACACCTTTTTGTGCCTTTTAAGGAGCAGGTTTATCCCATGAAAATTGGCAACCGGTATCTGGTGTTTTGTTACCTGGACCTGGAGACCGAGAGGCTGGTTGCTTCCAGCAAGGTGCACGCGTTTTTAGACAATTCTGAATTGACCGTGGAGCCTTTTGAAGAAGTAGACCTCATTATAAGCAACAAGACCGACCTGGGCTATAACGTAATTGTGAACGAACTGCACCTGGGCCTTATTTACAATGATGATATTTTTCAAAAGCTGAATATTGGGGACAGGATGAAAGGTTTTATAAAGAAAACCAGGCCCGACGGCAAAATTGATGTTACCCTGCAGCGGCCCGGTTACCGTAGTATAGAACCCAATGCCGAAACCATATTGGCAGAGTTAAAGCGCAATAATGGTTATTTGCGGTTAACAGATAAATCCAGTCCTGTAGAAATTCAGCGGGTACTGGAAATGAGCAAAAAGAGCTTTAAAAAAGCTGCCGGTACGCTGTATAAGCAACGCCTTATCGATATTAGGGAAGACGGGATACATCTTCAGCAAAAATCCTAGAAATAAATCCTGCGGTAATTGGAGTAATGCCTGCTGGAAGGATTGCCGTACCGAAGAGAATTCTGGTTGCCAAAGCCCCGGGAATAGGGGTAGTAGGAATTCCTGGAAAAATCATCCCGCGCATAATCGGTATCCCCGCTAACTTCTATGGCTTTCTTCTTTTTCTCCGGAAACCTGAAATCGATCTCTACCGTGGGCTCCCTTTCATTCTTTTTACGTGCAAGCACCGCTTTTAAATCTACCGTCCTTCGCTCGTAAGGGTCTTTATTTATAAATTCCCCGCTGGGCAGGCTGAATTGTTTTTCTTCCACCCAACTAAATGCAACATCCATAAGGGCTGAAGAGATATTACGGTTGGAAATCTCAAAATCTTCACGGTCCCAGTATTCCTGGGCTTCAAGATTAAAAATTCCGGCAAGGAAAAAAATGAGAAAAAGAAAGCGCAATTTCATACTTCAGTTTTAGGAAACTTATCAAAAAGGATGCTAGAACGAGGTAAAGATAAAATTTTGTGGTATAAAAAGATGGAACTTCAGCATATAATCCCTCCAAAAGTTTATTTTCGCCTTAAATGTTTAACTTAAAATTAATAAAAATGAAAAACATTATTCTTTCTGCCCTGCTCATGCTGGCGGGTTTATGGGTTTTCCCAGGAAAACAGTATGGAAGATAAAGCCGTACATTTAATTAAACTCACCTCGGGTCAGCAATTTGAAGTTTTAGCTGAACCTATGCTGAATATGATTCCGGAAGAAAATCGTGAAGCTTTTAAAAAAGAATTACTGGCGAGCATGGATGATCTTTACACGCAAATCGCACAGGTGTATGTAGAAAATTTCACTGAAGAAGAAATTGATGAAATCCTTGCTTTTTACGACACTCCCGTAGGAAAGAAAATGGTGGAAACCACCCCGGAACTTACCAAAAAAGGAATGGAGATAGGGCAGCAGTGGGGTATGAAATTGCAGCCAATGATCGCTAAATATTCTAAATAATTAAGAAAAGGCAATTTTAAAAGTCTTTTGAAATCTGTGGACTCGAGCGCACGCGAGAGGTGCTTATAAGAAAAAATGCATTAAAGCCTTCCCGGCTGCGCTCGAAATTTCACATTTTAATTTAAAGCGGCCTCTTTTTGGCTGTGCTTTTCTGAAATTGGCAGAAAGCTTTACTTTTACTTCAAAACTATAAGAATGGCAAAAATTGATTGGAAGACCGCAAAGGAGTACGAAGATATTACCTATAAAAAATCTAATGGTGTTGCCCGTATCGCATTTAATCGGCCCGATGTAAGGAACGCCTTCAGGCCCAGAACCACCAGTGAGCTTTACGATGCTTTTTACGAAGCGCAGGAAGACACTTCTATTGGAGTGGTGCTGTTATCTGCGGAAGGCCCATCAACTAAAGATGGGGTTTATTCTTTTTGCAGCGGGGGCGATCAAAAGGCCCGTGGACACCAGGGATATGTAGGTGAAGATGGGATGCACCGCCTGAATATCCTGGAAGTGCAACGCCTTATAAGGTTTATGCCAAAAGCCGTGCTTGCCGTGGTTCCCGGCTGGGCAGTTGGAGGCGGGCATAGCCTGCACGTGGTGTGCGACCTCACCCTTGCCAGTAAGGAACATGCTATCTTTAAACAAACTGATGCCGATGTAACCAGTTTTGACGGGGGCTATGGATCGGCTTACCTGGCAAAAATGGTAGGGCAGAAAAAGGCGCGGGAAATATTTTTCCTCGGAAGAAATTATTCTGCGCAGGAAGCTTTTGAAATGGGAATGGTCAACAAAGTGGTGCCGCATGATGAGCTTGAAGATACCGCTTATGAATGGGCGCAGGAAATACTGGCAAAGTCGCCTACTTCCATAAAAATGCTGAAATTCGCAATGAACCTTACCGACGATGGGATGGTGGGGCAACAGGTATTTGCAGGAGAGGCCACCAGGCTGGCTTATATGACGGATGAAGCCAAAGAAGGCCGGAATGCTTTCCTGGAGAAAAGAAAACCTAACTTTGAAAAAAAATGGATTCCGTAGATCAAAAAGAATCCTTTCAAAATAGCATTATTGCACTGGAAACTTTGCCCAGGTTCCAGGAAGTTTCCTATAATCCCATTTCCAGAAAACTGCTCAGCAAGCATCTTATTCAAATTAGTATATGGTTGCTGGCAGTTGCTGCTTTTTGTGTTTTCCTGTTTTACAATCAACAGGAAGATAGATTAACCGCGGGATTTGCCATTGGCGCTTTTGTAATTTTCAGTTTTCTTTATTTCAATGCCTGGAAAATGCAGAAGGTTTATGGCTACTGCCTGCGCGAAAAGGATATTATCTACAGGCGGGGCTATATTGTTTCCAAAACCACGGTGATTTCCTTTAACCGTATTCAGCATGTTTCCATTTCCAGGGGTGTACTGGATAAGATATTTAAACTTTCCACTCTTAAAATATTTACAGCGGGAGGCAGCGGCAGCGATATTTCCATTCCCGGCCTTAAACCTGAACTTGCAAGGGACCTTAAGGAAGCATTGGTTCAGAAAATATCAGATGATGAGGGAGGAAAATTTTAGTACTCCGCAGCGGCAGTCTTCCGCGGGAATATTGCTGATTTTTTCCGGGGTGCTCTATAAACTTTTCAGGATGTTTTGGGCATTGCTTTTTTACTTTCTGCTTAAACAGCCTTCAGAAATCCCACTCGCTTACGTTAGCACCGGCTTTGCCGTTGTCTTGCTTGGAATTGTACTTTACAGTTATTTCAGCTACAGGAATTTCCAGTTTCATATAGATTATGGCAAGGAGGAATTTATCCTTCGGAAAGGCGTATTATCTTCAGATTTAATAGCCATTCCCTTTGATAAGATTCAGCAGGTAAATTCAGAAAGGGGAATTTTAGAGCGCATCATTGGGGTGTATTCTCTGGTAATCGATACTGCAGGAAGCGCAGCTAAAGAAGTTAAAATAAAGGCTATTAACCGGAAGGATGCTGAAGCGCTTTCCGAAATTTTACTTAGCGGAAAGGAAGATAAGGATGTTGCTGCTATGGAATCACAGCAGGAACAGACGAAAGAAGCTTATGTCTGGGAGTACAGGCTAAGTTTAGCCACTTTGTTAAAAATTGGTTTAAGCTCAAATTTCTTCAGGGGCATTGGACTGATCCTGGCATTTTTCAGCACTATTTTTAATGAACTAAACAACGTTTTTAAGGAAGAAAAAGATATGTTTTTGGAAGAAGCGGGCAAAGTAGCTTTACCTTCTGGTTCAGCTTTTTTTTATGCCAGCCTTTTTTTAATTCTTCTTTTGTTCAGTATTTTAATTACGGTAGCTGAAGTTTTTATCAAATATTACAACCTTAACCTGAAGCAAACTAAAGAGCGCCTGCTTTTGGAAATGGGGCTTCGTACCAATACAAAGGTAGGGCTGCAGCCGCGAAGGGTCCAGATATTAGGCATTACCACTAATCCTATACAACGAAAACTGGATTTATATGAAGCAAAGATCAGCCTGGCCAGCAGCAGCCGCAATAAAAAGAAAAAAAGTAAAGTCACTATTCCCGGGCTTACGGGAGAAGCAGCTTTCAGGGTAAAAAACTTTTTGTACAATAAAAGGGAAGAAGAAAGTATTGCTTCTTATCAGCCTCATATTGTGGATTTTTTCCGAAGAATAAATTTAAGCCTCATTCCCTTAATTTTGAGCCTGATAATCCCATTTGCACTACCGGAAGTGACCTTTAGGGAATGGGGAATATTGTCCGCTCTTTATTTTGTAATGATCAGCGGGTATAATTTCTTAAGTTATAAAGCCCTAAAGCTGGAATTTACGGAAGATTTTCTTGTGAAATCTTACGGGGTATGGGATAAAACAACTCAAACTACAGAGCTTTACAAGCTACAGGCAATAAGTGTAAAAAGGCCGTTTTGGTATAGAAGGCGGGGCCTTGTAAATTTAATTTTCCATACCGCCGGAGGAGATATCTCCTTCCGCGCAGTAGATGAAGAGGTGCTTGTATTTATGAATTACAGCCTTTATAAAGTAGAAAGTTCCAGATTTTCCTGGATGTAAATTAATAGGCTTTTCCTGCAAGGGCATCTATCTTTTTAGCTATTTCTTCCCATGCTTCTTCCTGAAGAAAGTGGCGGGAGGAGAGAAGTGTCATTTCATCCAAATCTGCTTCTTTCTCTATTTCCCTGCCATATCGGTCATACGTTAGCCCCGGGTCGTCTTTTCCCCAAATGGCCTGAACGGGATAAGTAGTGTTTTGTACCGCCTGTAGACATGACTCGCGGAATTGGGGAGAATTGGCGAAATTGCGCATGATTTTTAAAAACGCTTTCCCGTTGTCTTCACGCTTGAGCAAATCTACATAAGCTTTAATTTCTTCACCTGGAATAGCGGAAGCATTGGAAACTCCCAGGGTAGAAAACATGACCGGCCAGGTATTGCGGGTGAGCATTTTTAATTCGGCTTCGCCTAAAACCTTCTTCTCAAAAGGCCTCATTGGTAAAGGCTTTTTAAAGTTCACAACATCTACCCAGGTGTTAAGGATGGTAAGGGAAAGTACTTTTTCAAGGTTTTTGGCTGCAAGCGCGAAACCTATTGGGCCCCCAATATCATGCACCACAAGATGAAATTTTGCTATTTTAAGTTCCTGTATTGCCTGGGAAAGAAAATCTGCAAACCCGGGAAAACTGTAATTAAAATCTTCCGGCCTGGCAGAAAGTCCGAGACCAGGCAGGTCTATAGAAATCGCCCTATAATCTTTTTCAGCTAAAGATTTCAGTACTTTTCGGTACAAAAATGACGAAGTGGGAACGCCGTGGATGCAAATTATGGCTTCACCTTCTCCGTAGTCTAAGGCAAATGTACGAATGCCATTTACTTCAAAATACTTTCCTGACCTCTCATGTTTATCAATTGTTTCCAATATTTTATCATCCTGTGACATAATCTTCTTTTATGATTTTTCTCCTTTAATTTAGCATTACTGTCCTAGAGAATGCTAATAAAAGTTGATAATAAAAGGTTAAAAGGGGAATAATCAATATCGGGTTAAATGGAATCTGCTCATAAAAATTATAAATAGAAACCCGAACCTGCAGGAGGGACGGGCTTTACAATTTTACGATAGGTCAAATTACTATCTGAGTTTAGGGAATTTCGCCGGATTGGTCTCATGCATAATGGCATAGACTTTTTCAAAAATATCTTCCGCAGAAGGTTTGGAGAAATAATCCCCATCCGATCCATAGGCAGGACGGTGTTCCCTGGCTGTAAGCGTTTGGGGCTTGCTGTCCAGAAAACGGTAAGCATTCTGCTCTTCCAGCACTTTTTGTAAAATATATGCCGAAGCGCCTCCCGGAACATCTTCGTCTATAACAAGTAAGCGGTTTGTTTTCTCCACACTTTTTACAATGTCATGGTTTAAATCAAAAGGAAGTAAAGACTGTACATCAATAACTTCAGCATTAATACCATATTCCTCCAGTTCCTGAGCAGTTTGTTCTACGATACGTAGCGTGGAACCATAAGAAACAAGAGTAATATCTCTTCCTTCCTTCAAAGTTTCTGTAACACCCACTGGTGTTTTAAATTCTCCCAGGTTGGTTGGCAACTTTTCTTTTAACCTGTAACCGTTCAGGCATTCAATAACCAGCGCCGGGGTGTCAATTTCCAGCAACGTATTGTAAAATCCTGCTGCCTTGGTCATGTTACGGGGAACAAGTATATACATTCCCCTTAGCAAATTGATCAATCCCCCCAATTGTGAGCCGCTATGCCAGATACCTTCCAGGCGGTGGCCACGGGTTCTTACAATGAGTGGTGCTTTTTGTTTTCCTTTTGTGCGGTAGTGAAGGGTGGCGAGGTCGTCACTCATGGTTTGCAGGGCATACATCACATAATCAAGATACTGGATCTCAGCAATAGGGCGCAGTCCGCGCATTGCCATTCCTATACCCTGTCCCAGGATAGTGGCTTCCCTTATTCCTGTATCGGCTACTCTTAGTTTCCCGTGCTTTGCCTGTAATCCTTCCAATCCCTGGTTAACATCCCCAATCTCGCCGGTATCTTCGCCAAAGATCAACGTCTCCGGGCGGTTAGAGAAAATAGTATCAAAATTGTCCCTGAGAATAACACGGGCATCTACTTCAGGAGCATTTGGATCATATTCCGGCGCTACTTCCCGAAATCTGGAATCATTTTCCTGGTAAAGATGGCTGCTATATTCTTCATGGGTTTCTTCGGTGTATTCTTCCAGCCATTTTAAAAGTTCCTGCTTTTCAGCGGAATTTTCTCCCAAAAGGTATCGAAGTGCTTTTCTTGCTGTAGAGATCACATCCTTCTTCAGCGCTTCCCTGGAAGAGGCCAGCTCATTCTTCAGTTTTATAATAAAATTCTTATTGGAACTTTGTCCTGCAGCTTTGGTTAACAGCTGTATTAATTCTTTCTGTTTTTTTCTGGCAGGGAGAAGGTAATTGTTCCAGGCTTCTTTTTTGCCTTCCCTTACTTCTTTCTTTATCTCTTTCTCGAGCTGGTCCAGTTCTTCTGCGGAAGAAAAATTATTTTCTATAATCCATTCCCGGAATTTAACATTACAGTCATATTCCTTTTCCCAGCCCAACCTTTCTTCACTTTTATAGCGTTCATGAGACCCTGAAGTGGAATGGCCCTGCGGTTGCGTAAGCTCCACTACATGTATCAACACAGGGCAATGCTCCTTTCGGGCAATTTTGGCGGCATTTTCATAGGCTTCCACAAGGGCGACATAATCCCAGCCGTTTACCACAATTATTTCAATCCCTTTCTCGTCTTCGTTGCGCTGGAAGCCTTTCAGGATTTTTGAAATGCTCTCTTTAGTAGTTTGATGCCTCGCATGTACAGAAATTCCATATTCATCATCCCAAACGCTCATTACCAGTGGAACCTGCATCACACCGGCCGCGTTTATAGCTTCCCAAAAATGGCCTTCACTGGTACTGGCATTGCCTATTGTTCCCCAGGCTATTTCGTTTCCATTGTCTGAGAATTTTTCAGCATCAATCCCCTCAACGTTTCGGTAAATTTTTGAAGCCTGTGCCAGGCCCAATAATCTGGGCATTTGTCCTGCCGTGGGAGAAATATCTGAACTGGAATTTTTTTGTTTCATCAAATTTTTCCAGGAACCGTCTTCATTTAAGTTATGTGTGGTGAAATGCCCACCCATTTGCCTTCCGGCAGACATGGGCTCGTTTTCTATATTGGTGTCGGCGTAAAGACCGGCAAAAAACTGCTGGATTGTAAGTTCATCAATAGCCATCATAAAGGTTTGATCACGATAGTAACCCGACCTGAAATCTCCATTTTTAAAAGCTTTGGCCATGGCTAGCTGCGGTACCTCCTTGCCATCCCCAAAAATTCCAAACTTTGCTTTACCGGTAAGCACTTCCCGTCTTCCCAGGATACTGCATTCCCTGCTGGTAACAGCAATTTTGTAGTCTTTAAGGACCTGCGCCTTAAAATCTTCAAAGGATATGGAATCTTTTGTCTGTATTTCGCTGTGCATGAACTTGGTTTTGAATAAATACAAATGTAGCGAAAACAATGATTATATACAATTCATAAATTTTGAGTTATTTTAGCTTTTCTGTATCTGAAACTGCTAATTTTTAATTAATAAAAAATTAACTTCTCCGTAACAGGAGAATTTTTGAGAATAATTCAATGGCTAAAAAGAGGGTAAGATGAAACCGTAAAGCTCCTAAGCTTAATACCACCTTCTGGTAAAGAGTTTAATTAAGGTATTAATATCCAGGGAAACGATAAAACGAATTTTTTGGTCGTAATTAGGTTGTGCAATTTCCCAGCCTAAATTGGAGTAAACAGGGAAGAAAACCTCAAAATAATCGGCTACAAGGCTTACCCGTATTCCTGAATCGTACATGAATTTTGGTTGGAGAAACTGGTTTTTTACGAGTCCAACATCGCCATAAGCATAGATCCAGTTCCAGATGTTGGTGCTACCGTTAAGAGTGGTCATCCATTGATTGGCAAATGCAGGCTTCAGCTGGGATTTAAATCCCCCTTCAGCTACAATAATTTGTTGGCTGAATAGTCCGCTGCCCTGGCTTCTTCCGTAGTAATTATAGTCGAAGAGGTAATCTGTAGGCCGGTCTAAGGCAAAGCTGAAATAATCGGTATTTTGAACATCGTTGTAAAGAAAAGTTCCTGCGAACAGGCGAAGGTTGACCTGGCGGTTGTTCTTAAACAATTTCCGGTATTCCAGGCTAAGCGAAATTTTACTGAACTTCTCTGCCAGCTGGTAATCTACAGAGCCGGAATAGTAATCTACAATATTCGGATTCCTGTAAGTGTATTTTACGTTAAATACGTTATAATCTGGCTGCTCCACAGGGTCTATAGGGTTAACATCCCGTTGTACCCCTACGTTTCTAATTGTTAGATACTGCCTCTCATTACTCCTAAGATATTCATCCCTGAAGGCAAAAACCATAAAGGGAGTAAATTTCTCATAAAACAAATTATAGCCATAGGAAAAACGTGTTCCGCCAATCCCGTAGCTTACGGCATACAATTTTTGATTATCGTACTGGTGGGTGTAAGAGACGGAGGCCGATCCTACAATAGTTTCGCTGCCAAAAGCATACTTTGGGGAAATTTTATAATTCAGGTTCTTGTTGAGAAAGGTGCTGTTGTAGAGCTTTGGGCCTATGGAAATCCCGTCATAAAGATTATAATCAAACTCCGGCATAAAAAATAACTGGCTGTACCTTGGGTCTTCCACATCCTGCAAAAGCCGGAATTGTAGTGGTTTATCCAGTAATTTCGTTACGCCTTCATAATTGTTCCTCTGGTTGACTTCAGGAATTTTTTGCTCATAATTAAGTGCCACCCGCTTCACGTCTTTCCGCGGAATTTTCACCTCTTTTAATTTTCCAAATCCATCTACCCAGGTTTTATATACAACTTTTCCTTCGTCAAGCCCATAAACTGAGACAGGCATGGCAGTATTGCGTCTGTCCCTGACTGTCACTATAAGAGAATCACCTTCCCTTTTTACCTTTTTTATGGAAAAATCTATTTTTTTATTGGTGTTCACGTAATCTTCAAAAAACCATTCAAGGTCTTTTGAAGCATTTTGCTGAAGAAGATTTTTGAAACTTTCCTGGGTCGTAGGCTGGAGTTTATACTCCTGGTAAAATTCGTGGATGGATTCCTTCACTGCATCTGTTCCCAGGTAATCGTCCACATATTCCAAACCTATTCCCGCTTTATACGCGTTTGCAATATTCTTGTTGAATTTTATAAGGGAGTCCTGCTGAGTGTTTAAAGCCTGGTCCAGGTTCATCCTGGCCATATTCATATACAGCAATTGATACTGGTCATTAAACTCCAGATCGGCGGCATGAAACCATCTAATCCCAAAAACGTCACTAAGGTTTCCAATAAGTTTCATCTTTGGATAATAGGTATCCACATAATCCATCATAAGCGAGACGAGAATGGCATCTTTTACCCATTGATCCCTGCGCGGGTCGAGCAACAGAGTGTTCTGTAAATAATTGTAGGTGATGGTTTTGAATTGTTTCAGGTCATACTGAAAGCCATCAGGAAACGGACGGATAAAACCGGGCAATTGGTTTAGTCCATATATTGGACTATTTTGATAATCTTCCCTGGTAATGAAAATGTTGTTATGAGGGTATTCTCCTAATCTTGTATCCAGGTACTGAAGGATGCGCTTAAGAATAATAGCTTTTACTTCCGGCTGGAGATCGTCATCTTCCAGATCTGTGATTACCTCGTGAGAGTAGGCATAAAGATCTTCAAAAACAAAGGACTGGGTAAGATATAGTTTGGATTCTACCCGGTCTTCGCCAACCATCCGGACAAATTTCTTCCCGTTTTCGGTAGAAATGTTAAGGGTATTTAGGCCTGAAGCGGCATAATAGGAGGAGGGGATTTCAAGATTAAGCTCAATATTTGCCGGCGGGGTATAATCCAGCCCGAGATTTTGATGGCTGTAGAGGCGCCATCCATCCTCCCTGTAAACGGCAGGAGTGATATACCAGTAGCGCATCTTGTAATTGCCCTGGGAATCTTTGCCATACCTGGTAAAACGATCTGAAGGTACTTTAATGGCATAATTAAGATTCAGGGTAAATTTATCACCGGGAGCGATACTTTCTTTGGGCTTAATTTTAATTAAATCAACCCTCTGAGGCACCCGTGTCCATCCAATGGAATCACCCTGTTTATCTGCGATTTCATTTATTACCGTTCCACCGCGTTCCTGTGCGCTTGCAAAATGGAATTTCCTTACAAATTCTTCTGAAAACCGCTTCCCCAGATAACTGCTTTTACTGCTGAAGGCGTTTATCCAGTCATTCAGGAATATTTCAGAAAGCGTGTCCTTACTCTTATTCTCATAAACAATTTCCTGCTGAATATAAATTGTATCTGTTTTCGCATCCAGCCTGGCATGCACGGAGATGCCGTTCTGCCCAAAACTAAAAGCGGTAAGCGTAAGAAAGAAGCAGGAAAAGAGAAAATATTTCAAGTTAACAATGGAGATTTAGATAAGATACAATCCGGGCTAAGATAAACAAAGTTTCATAAGAGCTGTTATTATAATAAACTAGAAATTAGGGCTAAGATTGTATTCCGCATAAAATTTATCCAGTACTTCAATAACTTCATCTTCAGTATCTACAACCTGTACAAGATCTATGTCTGCAACACTTATGTTTTTGAAGCTATCGCAAAGGGTGGTTTTAATCCATTCCACCAGTCCGCTCCAAAAATCAGAACCTACAAGAATAATAGGAAATTTGTCGATTTTATGAGTTTGAATAAGGGTAATCGCTTCGAACAGTTCGTCTAAAGTTCCAAAGCCTCCGGGCATTACCACAAAACCCTGGGAATACTTTACGAACATTACTTTTCTTACAAAAAAGTAATCGAAGTCCAGGCTCTTGTCACTGTCTATATACGGATTATCATGCTGTTCAAAAGGCAGCTCGATATTTAGTCCCACAGAGGTGCCACCAGCAAGGTGCGCGCCTTTATTTCCGGCTTCCATTATTCCGGGGCCGCCGCCGGTAATCACGCCATAGCCATGGTCAACAATTTTCGCGGCGATCTTTTCAGTAAGTTTATAATACTTCTGGTCTGGCTTTGTTCTCGCCGAGCCAAAAATGGATACGCACGGGCCAATCTGGCTTAGCTTTTCATAGCCGTTCACAAATTCTCCCATTATTTTAAATATAGCCCAGGAATCATTTGTTTTTATCTCGTTCCAGGCTTTGTTTCCTTGTCTAGGTCTCATCTTAAAATTTAAATTTTTAATGCAATTCCTTCCTGAGGAATTTAGCAGTGTAACTTTTTTTATGCTTTGCAACTTCTTCCGGAGTGCCGGTAACAATTACTTTACCTCCATTTTTTCCACCTTCGTAGCCAATGTCTATAATATGGTCTGCCATTTTTATAACATCCATGTTATGCTCAATAATAAGAACGGTATTTCCTTTATTGGTAAGTTTATTAAGCACTTCCATCAGGACCCTTATATCTTCAAAATGTAAACCGGTGGTAGGTTCATCAAGAATATAAAAAGTATTTCCGGTGTCACGTTTAGAGAGTTCTGTGGCCAGTTTTATTCTTTGCGCTTCTCCACCCGAAAGGGTTGTGCTTTGCTGGCCAAGGGTAATATAACCCAATCCCACATCCTGAATGGTCTTCAGCTTACGGAAAATTTTTGGAATAGGTTCAAAAAACTGGGTAGCTTCATTAATGGTCATTTCCAGGACATCGGCAATAGATTTTCCTTTGTACCTGATTTCCAGGGTTTCCCTGTTGAAACGTTTGCCCTGGCAGGTTTCACATTCAACGTAAACATCGGGAAGAAAATTCATTTCGATTACCCGCAGCCCTCCGCCTTTGCAGGTTTCACATCTTCCTCCTTTAACATTAAAACTGAAACGGCCTGGTTTATAACCGCGAATCTGTGCTTCGGGAGTTTTGGTAAAGAGGCTTCTTATTTCTGAAAATACTCCTGTGTAAGTAGCGGGATTAGAGCGTGGGGTACGCCCAATAGGTGACTGGTTAATATCAATAACCTTATCTATATGCTCAAGTCCTTTGATGCTTTTATAGGGTTTTGGCACTTTTACGCCATTAAAGTAATGAGCGTTCATTATAGGATAAAGCGTTTCATTGATCAGGGTAGATTTACCACTTCCGGAAACCCCGGTAACCGCGATCATTTTACCCAAAGGTATTTTTACAGAAACATTTTTAAGGTTATTACCTGTGGCACCCTTCAGCTCAATGGTTTTACCGTTGCCTGAACGGCGTTCTTCAGGAACAGCGATCTCTTTTTTACCATTAAGATAAAGTGCGGTAAGGGTTTCGTGTTTTTTTAATTCTGAAGGTGGGCCTTCGCTAATTATTTCACCCCCGTGTTTACCCGCTCTGGGTCCAATGTCTATTACATGGTCTGCCCGCTCAATCATATCTTTATCGTGCTCAACAACTATAACAGTATTGCCAATATCCCGAAGGGAAACAAGGGAATTGATAAGCTTTTCATTATCGCGCTGGTGAAGGCCAATACTAGGTTCGTCCAGAATGTACAGCACTCCCACAAGTTGTGAGCCTATTTGTGTGGCAAGTCTAATTCTTTGCGCTTCTCCTCCCGAGAGGGACTTTGAGCCACGGTTAAGTGATAAATAGGTAAGGCCAACATCGGTCAGGAATTGCAGGCGCGTCCTTATTTCTTTTATAACCTCTGTGGCAATAAGTTTTTGTTTATCTGAAAGATGGTTTTCAAGTCCCTCAAACCATTCAGCCAGGTCTGCAATATCTTTTTGGGCAAGTTCCGCAATGTTCTGTTCATTGATTTTGAAGTATAAGGATTCCTTTCTCAGCCTTCCGCCTTCACAGGTGGGGCAGATAATCTTATCCATATATTCTTTCGCCCAACGCCTTAGGGAAATGGAGTCATTATTATTATAGGTGCTTTCTATAAAAGTGGCGACTCCTTCAAAATCAATTTTGTACTCACGGGTTATGCCCAGGGCTTTTGATTCTTTTGAAAATTTTTCTTTTCCGCCGTAAAGGATCATCTGCATTGCCTCTTTCGGAATTCCGGAGATAGGATCGGTAAGTTTAAAATCAAAACGTTCCGCTATTAATTCCAGTTGAGAAAAAACCCAATTTTTCTTTTGGGGCCCGTGCGGTGCAAGTCCTCCGTTCTTAACAGACTTACTGTCATCGGGAATAATTTTACTGATATTTACCTTATGCAAGGTGCCAATCCCGTTGCAACTGGGGCAGGCGCCTTTTGGGGAATTAAAACTGAAGGTATTGGGCTCCGGGTTTGGATAGGAGATTCCCGTGGTAGGACACATCAGGTTCCTGCTGAAGTACCTCACGTCCTCCGTTTCATGATCCAGGATCATTAACGTATCATCCCCGTGATACATAGCCGTTTTTATACTTTCATCAAGACGTTTTTGTCCGTCGGTTTTATCGTTAATCTGAAGCCGGTCAATAACAATTTCAATATCGTGGGTTTTATAACGGTCCAGTTTCATTCCTTTAACGATATCCCTTACTTCGCCATCCACACGTACTTTTACAAAACCTTGTTTGGAAATTTGCTCAAAAAGCTCACGATAATGGCCTTTTCGGGAACGGATTACCGGTGCCAGAACATTAACCCTTTTTCCGTTGAACTTTTTAATAATAAGGTCTTTGATCTGGGAATCGGTGTAACTAACCATTTTTTCTCCCGTATTGTAGCTGTAGGCGTCAGCCGCCCTTGCAAAAAGGAGCCTGAGAAAGTCATAAATCTCTGTAATGGTGCCTACGGTACTCCGTGGATTCTTACTCGTGGTTTTTTGCTCGATAGCAATAACCGGGGACAGTCCTTCAATTTTATCTACATCTGGTCTCTCAAGTCCCCCTAAAAACTGTCTGGCATAGGCCGAAAAGGTTTCAATATATCTTCGCTGGCCTTCAGCATAAATAGTGTCAAACGCCAGAGATGACTTTCCTGAACCTGATAAACCTGTAATTACAACTAATTTTTCCCGGGGGATACTAACATCAATATTCTTCAAATTGTGGACTCTCGCCCCCAATACTTCTATTTTTTCTTCGCTTTCCGCCATAAAATAAATCAAGGGGGCAAAGGTACTTAATGTGTTGCTAATTAAAAAGGAAGGTTTATTCCCTGAACGTTAATTTAGAACTAAATTCATATTTTAGAGGGGGAATGGCTAAAATTCAGCAGCGAACTTATAAACCGGCTTATTTTACGGGTTTTCCCCTATAATACAAATCTTTAATAACTTCTAATTTTAGTCAAGAACAGGAGCGGATATATCTTCCACTTCTTTTTCATGATAAAAATACAAAGGTTTAGCCCCTTTTTACCTGATGAATATGTCTTCTTATGGGCACCTGGCCGGCAAATGGTTCAGGTATAAATTTAATTTCGTTTTATATTATGAAAGACCTGAAGAATATTCGAGTTATAGCCATTTTACTTGTGTTTATTTTTGCTTCCTGCAGTAAGGAAGAAGGTGAAACTGCACAAGAGGATTCCGGAAAGGCCAGTATCTCTTTTAATACCCTGTTGCAAAATGTTTCGGCTAACAGGCTTATGGAAAGGCAATCTTCTTCCGGTATTCCCGAATGTTCATCAGCAGAACCGGCAACTGCAGTTGCACTTTTGTCGCTGGACGGAGTAGATATGGATCCTGTTACCGTTAATATTCTTTCTGATGACTTAGATGATGATGGTAACCTGGAGTATTATACAGATTACTCTGATGATCTGGAACTGGATCCTGATGTTTACATGTTGGAGGAATTTGTGGTTTATGATGAAGAAGGTAGTATTCTTTGGGTGGCACCTAGGATTGGGGAAGGGACAGAAGGGCTGGAAGATTTTATTGACAATCCGCTTCCAATAAGTATAAATCTTTCGGCAGGGGTTAAAAAATATATAGATGTAGAAGTGCTCTGTTATGATGAGCGAATGGCCAATGAGTATGGCTATCCCTTTTTTGAGCTTGTACAGGACAGGGTTTATGATCTTTGCTTCTTTGCTCAATATTGTTTTAATAATGTGGTTTACGCGGCAAATTATAGTCTTGAATTATACTATGTTAGAGAAGGAGAAGAGGATATTCAGCTTTATCCCCAAAATGATGTACCTGTAACTCCTTCAACAGGGATAGATGAAGAAGGAGAGTACTATGCCGATCCTCTATGTGTAAAAATACCTGCGCCACAATATGGGGAAGCAGATGATGAAGGCTATTTGTTTTTCAGGATTACCTTAATAGACTGGCCGGAGAATTATGGAGATATAGTGGACGGAGCCATTACACGGGAAGGGTATATCACCTGGGATCTTATTGAGATCCTTAGGGATACAGATGATAACCCTGCTACAGAGGATACCGATATGAGGTTTTTACAGTTCTACCTGAATTGTAGTAACCCTGGAGGAGGGGATTGTATTCCTACTCCCCAGGATGAAAATGGGGATTGTATTCCGGATAATTTGAATCAATACGGCTATTTGTTTTACGACCTTGAACCCACAGAAATAATAGACTTCTGTCTCTTTGGAAATTACTGTACTCCTAATGGCAGGCATTATCCCGCTTCTTATAGTATAGATGTCTGGAAATATGAAGAAGGAGAGGTAACAATTCAGCTTTATGATAACCTTTTATCTGAAGTTACCATGGTAGACGGGGAATATTCAGCAGAACCACTTTGTATAAATTTACCCGATGGGAGCGGCGAGGACGAGTACTATTTTGAAATAACCATACATGACACCGATGAGTATGATGTGGAAGAAGAAATAATCCGTGCAGGTGTAATTACAGATGCAGAGGTGCGGGCTCTTTTTTCAGGAGAAAGTAATGTGGAGTATTATCATTTCTTCTATGGTTGTGATCTGGAAGATGATCCGGCTTTGTTGAATAGCGTACCTTCCTCCACAGAAGAATAGGTTCTAATATCAACAACTATTCTAATCCAGTCTTATATTTATTCAAGAAGCGTATCAATTGATGCGCTTTTCTTTTTTTGTTGAAGTATAATCTGAATCTGGTTAAAGGTAAGGAGGGCTATTTTACCACCTGTAATGCATAGAGAGCCTTTTATGTGAAATTTTTCAGTTGCCCCACCTTTCCATTTCCTTTTAAAAACTCTGTTTAAAGACGTTCGTATAACGTTTTAGCCTTTTTTACAGAAAATTAAAAAGTTACAGCTTTGTTAATGAAAAAAGAAAAGATCTAAAAACTGGTTTCAAGCCTGTTAAAAAAGGATTCTTGACAGTCAGAAAAATTTGTTTTTGTAAGTATAATATTACTTAATTTTTTACATAAAAAATAGATTATCGTATATATTTGATAGTGTTATTAAGAAGTATTTATTTTTACTCCCCGCCTTTTAAGATATTCCTACTAGTATCTTTTTTTCGCCCCTTTCTTAAAAATTTGTTTAACTATTTGCCATTTGGTAAACTAAATTGTTAGAGAAAGATGAATGAGAAAAAACATTTACTTTTAATTTCTACAAGTCAAAAATTTATTAGGGAAATAAAAGAAGCTCTAAGCCTTCAGTTTGAAATAAGCGAAGCTACTTCTGTACATGCTGGTTATGGTGTTGCTATAAGTCTTTTACCAGATGTTATCATCATTGATAAGACTTCTTTTAGCTGCCCCAGTGATTTGAAAAACATCACCAATTACAAATCCACTCATTTTCTTGCTAAAAGCTGGCTCTTCCTATTCGTGGGAGAACTGGAAAAACAAGAAATGGAAGATAACTTTGCCAATATAGTAGATGAAGTAATTTCTGAAAGTACTTCAATAAATGCTTTATGTGAAAAGGTTATAAACAGAATATATGTAAAATCTTCTTTGTCTAATTACTGGAAAGATTGTTTTATGGGTATGTTTAATCTTATGGTGAAGCCAGTGGTTCTTTTGGAAGGGAATACCATTCTAGCCATGAATGATGCCTTTAAAAAGACTTTCAAGGTTAAAGCCGCAGAGAATGTAAGGCTTACAGATTTTGTGAATGTGGAGAATAAAGCAAAGGTACAGGCAAGTTTAAGGAATTTTTCCAGGGGTAAGCATCTTAAAGCCGTTACTAAAACAAATCTCCTGTTACAAAATGATAAGGTAAGAGAGGCGAAAATAAGTTTTTCAAAACTTAGCAATGGCCTTGGAGATCAGTTTGTCATGATGATAGATTTTTCTGGAGAGGAGGTTTTTCTTTATGAAGAAGTAGGAACTGCTTCTGCAAAAGTAGAAGAAAGCTTTACAAGTACTAGCACTCAGTGTGATTTTAGTTTCACTAAGAGGGAAAAGGAAATAATCGAACTTCTTTGCAAAGGGTACAAGACAAAGGAGATTTCTTCCACATTATTTATATCTCCAAAAACAATAGAAAAACACCGCTCCAATATTATAAAGAGAACAAAATCTGACACCATACTGGAAAGTATTATTTATGCAATTAATCATAATCTGGTAGAAATCAATGCCTGAGAATTCCATAGCCCTTATAGGTGCCGGAACGAAAATAGGGGTTTTCCCCCATAGCCATACAGCAGTTTTAAAATTACATTTACATTGAGATAAGAAAGAGTCACCCCACTTCCAAAATCTTATTAAAGCCAAAAAAGAATTACCCCAACAAAGAAATGAGCTAAGCCTTTTATTGGGAAAAGTATGCAAATTATTAACCATTCTACATATTATTTAAAAGTTCAAGTTATGGGGAAAATAAAACTACCTCTTCTAATATTGGCACTTATTGCCATTTGTTTAACTTCCTGTAGCACAGAAGAAACAGATGTTACCAGCAAGGAAACTGAACAGGCTACCTTGTCCTTTGGTGCTACTCTTAATGATCTTATGAATAACAGGTCCCAAAATAAACAACATTTTTCAGATCTTCCTGAATGTTCTGATGCGGCACCCTCTTCTGTTATGGTGGTCTTGTCCAGGAATGGTGTGGCAATGGAGCCTGTGACATTGGAGATTTTGTCTGATGATTTAGATGATGATGGTACTATCGACTATTTTACCGATTATTCACAGGAGCTGGAGCTGGAGGCAGGTACTTATATGCTGGAGGAATTTATTGTTTATGATTCTGAAGAAAATATCATCTGGATCGCTCCAAGAGATGAGGAAGAATCTGGAATATTTGATGGGTATGTTGCCAATCCACTCCCTATGACTATAAACCTAGGTGCCGGGGTTAAAAAATATGTAGATGTTGAAGTTCTTTGTTATGATAACCGTGAGGTGAGCCAGTATGGATATTTATTCTTTGACCTGATTCCCCGCGAACTCAAAGAATTCTGCGTTTTTGCAAATTATTGTACCAATAACGGAAGGCATTATACTGCCAATTACAGTCTGGAAGTATGGTATGTGAGAGATGGGGAAAATGATATTCAGCTTTATCCTCGTGGCAATGCTGGTTCCCCTGTTACAGGAATTGATGTTAATGGTGATTATTATGCTGAACCTCTATGTGTGGTAATTCCCACTCCCCAGTTTGGAGAAGAAGCCGATGAAGATTATCTGTACTACAAATTAACCCTTCTGGACTGGCCAAATAATTATGGCGATATAGAAGATGGAGTTCAAACAGAAGAAGGCTATCTCACATGGCAGGAAGTGGAAGATCTTCTGGATACAGATGATAACCCCGAAACAGAAGATGCTTTTATAGATTATCTACATATCTTTTTTAACTGCAATGATACCCCGGGAGAAGATTGTCCTGCAGGTCCGGGAGATTTGGATGGAGATTGTGTGCCAGACAATGATGATATCTGTCCTGGTTACGATGATAATATTGATAGTGACGGAGATGGTATTCCCGATGGATGTGACATTTGTGAAGATGGGGATGATAATGTGGATGAAAACCAGAACGGTATTCCTGATGCTTGCGACTATGTACCTCCTGGTAATGATTGTGAGACTGCATTTATGTTAGGTAATCACACTTTCATTAGTCTTGGATTAACTAATAAAAGATGGGGGTGGGCAGAGCATTTTACAGGAATTGATGGCTCTTATACTTATCCACTTTACGCGGGAGCAGGTCAAAACGACTATCAAAATAAAGGCTATCAGGCAGGGAATATAATTATTACTGTCACTGGGACTAATATAGAGGTGGAGTTTGATCTATTTAGTGGAGTTACTATTGATGAAACCCACATATTTTTTAATGATTCTTCAGCACCAACCACTATTGCACCAGGACAGTATGGTAATACAGATGAAAATCCAAACATTTTAGGGGAAACATATAGTTTCACTTATAGTGGAGATGGGGATTTCTGGATCATAGTCCACGCAGCAAGTTGTCAATAATAGAATGCAATTCATGCTCAAAATAATTCAGGATGAAATCATCATTATGGCTTCTGCAACTAATGAGAATTAAGAGAACCGGGGAGGATCTCCGGAGATTCAAATATTTATTAACCATTTTAAATATTCTATTAACCTAAATTTTTAATTATGAAACACTTTAGAATTACATTAATGTCAATTGCCATGATGGCACTTCTTTTTAGCTCCTGTAGCAAAGAGGAAAGCGAAGGAATGGATGAAACTTCGCAAAAAGCCAGCCTATCTTTTGGGGCTACTTTAAATGACCTGTTAAACAGGAGAGCCGACACAAAACAACATTTTTCTGATCTCCCTGAATGCTCAGATGCTGCACCTGCAAGTGTGATGGTGGTTCTTTCCTCTGGTGGAGTAGAGATGGATCCTGTAACACTTGATGTTTTATCTGATGACCTGGATGATGATGGTATGATGGATTATTATACCGATTACTCTGATGATTTGGAGTTGACTCCTGGTACCTATGAGCTGGAAGAATTTATTGTGTATGATGCAGAGGATAATATTATCTGGATTGCTCCCATAGATGATGATGACAGCGGTGAGTTTGACGGCTATGTTGTAGATGCACTTCCTATTACTATCAATCTTGGTGCAGGAGTTAAAAAATATGTTGATGTTGAAGTGTTATGCTACGATCAACGTGTTGTTAATCAATATGGATACCTGTTCTTTGACTTTGAAGGAAAAGAAATCATCGATTTCTGTATTTTCGGAAACTTCTGTCCTCCTAATGGAAGACATTATGTGGCATCCTACAGCGTAGATGTTTGGAATTATGTAGATGGCGAGACTACTGAGCAGCTTTACGATGATGTTACTGCCGAAGTTGTAATGGACGCAAACGGAGACTATATGGCTAATCCAGTATGTTTCCAATTGCCTGATGGTGAAGGTGATGATGAGTATTATTTTGAAATTACCATTCATGAAACTGATGAATACTCAACAACTGAAAGAATTATCCGTGCAGGAACTATTACTGATACAGAAGTGAGATCCTTCTTTGATGGAGATGACAATCTGGAATACTATCATTTCTTCTATGGAGGTTGTAACCAGCCAGATAATCCACCAGTATTC
Source organism: Autumnicola tepida (assembly GCF_031846485.1). Lineage (NCBI taxonomy): Bacteria > Pseudomonadati > Bacteroidota > Flavobacteriia > Flavobacteriales > Flavobacteriaceae > Autumnicola > Autumnicola tepida. The sequence goes on along the minus strand of NZ_JAVRHQ010000023.1, from coordinate 44,365 downwards.
CCAGACCCTCAGGATGAAGCTATGAATTACAAGGCTTGCCTGAAGGATTTAAATGATTCCGGAGCAATTGCATTCTCTTATGCAAGACTTGAAGGTAATACATTGTTTACTTCCGTATTAGCTTATAATGTGGAGCCTGGAGAAATGCATCCACAACATATCCATGGATTTACAGAGGGATCTGACGTAGAAGAAATGGGAGCTTCCTGTCCAGATATGTCTGATGATGCCATAGTTAATGGTGGTAATAATAACGGGTTTATTGAAATAGGAGAAGGAGCATCAGATTATGGTCCAGTTCAACTAGCTCTTACTACTGATGGTACCAATTTCCCTGTTGCTACAGGCGGTATGTATTTCTATGAGCGCACTTACAACTTAAGTAATGCAGATCTTGAACTGGTAACCCCGCTTGATAAGAAAGTAGTGGTTATACATGGTCTTGATGTAGATCTTGACGGAGTAGGAGGAGAAGAGTATGAAGCTTCGCTTCCAATTGCATGTGGAGCATATATCATGCAGTAATGATTTGCTTTCTCCCTAATTACATTATTTAGGGAGAGGTGAAACTGATTTAGGGAATTGAGCATCCTAATAACAACGAGGATGCTCATTCTCCTAAATTATAATCTTTTATACCATTCTATTTTTAATAACTAAAATAATAAATTATGAAAGGCTTTAAATTGTTGATTGCCTTTATTGCGGCAATTACTATGCTATTTACCTCCTGTAGCAAGGAAGAAACAAATTCCCCGCTAGATGATGGAGAAACTGCTACTTTGTCCTTTGGGGCTACACTAAATAATCTTCTTAATAATCGTTCTCAAACCAAACAACATTTTTCTGATCTTCCAGAATGTTCAGATGCTGCTCCTGCCACTGTTATGGTAGTGCTTTCTCAAGGTGGTGTGGAAATGGATCCAGTTATCCTTGATGTTCTTTCAGACGATCTGGATGATGATGGAATTATGGATTATTATACTGATTATTCTGAAGACCTGGAATTAACACCAGGTTCTTATGAACTGGAAGAGTTTATCGTTTATGATGCTTCTGATAATATCATATGGATAGCTCCTATTGATGCAGATGATAGTGGCGAATTTGAAGGTTATGTTATGGATCCTCTACCAATGACCATAGAATTGGGCCCTGGCGTTAAAAAATATGTAGATGTTGAAGTGTTGTGTTATGACAGCCGAATGGTTAATCAATATGGCTACTTGTTTTTTGACATTATCAGCAAGGAATTATATGACCTATGCTTCTTTGTGAACTACTGTACAGAAAACGGCAGACATTATACCGCCAATTACAGCCTGGACCTGTGGTACGTTGGAGACGACAATAATATAGCCCTTTATGAAGATTCTGAACTTTCCGAGGAAATGTTGGGTGTAAATCAATATGGAGACTATTATGCAGATCCAATGTGTTTGGTAATCCCGGCACCAAGTTTTGGTGAAGCTAGTGGTGATGATTACCTGTATTATGAAATTACCATTCTGGATTGGGAAGGGAATTATGGAGATGTGGAAGACGGCGCTATCACAAAATCCGGATATCTCTCCTGGGACGATGTAGAAGGCATGTTTGATGCAGATAACAGTGATTATACAGATTACTGGCATGTCTTTGTTGGCTGCGGTCAAGATGATGACGGAGGTAACGGTAACGGTAATGGAGGTAATGATTGTGACGCTACAGATCCTAATGAAGATTGTGATGATGATGGAATATCGAATGAATGTGACCCTGATGCAGCAAACTGGGCTCAATGGGATTGTGACAATGATGGTGTTCCTAACGGCGAAGATGATTGTGAAGGTACTGCCGAGGGTGTTGATGTAGATGAAAATGGCTGCCCTGTAGAGGAAGAAGAAGGTTGCCTTGGAGATCCTGCCACAGGATGTGTAACTGCGACTTTTTCTGGAACAGTAAACAGTAATATACCGGTGCCTTTGCTTTACGACGGAGATGAAATAGGAACAATGACTTTTACCATTGAAGAAGATGGAGATTTGTCTGTGGGTGTAGTTTTTCTTGTTGCAGGAGGTTGGGCTATGGATGGCCTGGAAGTTACTGTAAACGAAAACACACCTGTTTGTTTCGATACCAGTTTGCAAACTGTGTCTTATCTTGAAATAGTAGATGGCAATTTTAGCTATTCTTTAGATATTGATCTGGAGGCTAATATATGTGGTATTGCTCCTCCTCAATAATGGAGAAGTTGTTATTGATTGCTGAATTATTAGAACTATAAATAAAATCTCACAGGCAAGAATATGTCCTGTGGGATTTTAAGTAGCTCAAAACCTTAAATGAAGCTTAAAAGAGTGAATTTCAACCTTCTTCTTAATTATTATACCGGGGGGTGACTAATTTTTGAAAAGGTTGATTTTCTTTACCATCTCAGTTTTTAATAATTGGATGGTATAGAAGAGGCCGTTCGGATAATTCCGGGCGGCTTTTTTTGTTAAAATTAACCAAAAATTTTCTGAAAGGGTTTTTCTGCTTTATGTTGGGCAAAATTAATTTGGAGTACATTTTTCATACCGCTCTATATTGTGTCGAAGTTCTTTAAAATAAAGGTGTTTAATGTCTGTGCAAAATCAAAATGAGCATTTGATGACCAGCTCAGGTTGTAGGTTTAATTTCTTTATGTAGGATCTGTAGGAATTTAATTGTTAAATAATTAGAGCGAAATTGGCCCCTGTTTTATGGTATGAAGCTTGTAAATCCCTAATCAAAAATTTATTAATCGGGACTAGGTGTTCCCTAAAAACAAAAACCCTACTTATGACAAAATTTAAGTTTCTTTATTTACTACCTGTGCTTGGAATGTTAGCCTGTAGTGAAGACCCGCTTTCTGAAAATCCTGAAATAGAAAGCTTACCCCAGGAAAATGAATTTAACCAAAATTTAACAGAAGTAGCTTACCCAGACACCAAGGGAAATGTTTCCAGTGTCTACTATGCAGGACAAAAACTGCCTGTGGCCGAAATCAATGGGAAATATGTATATCAGGGAGATATTCTACTTCCGAAAAGTAAAGCCACAACACATTATGAAAATTTAATATTTGAAGAAGGCCAGGCTCCTGCTACAAAAAGTACAGGAAGAACTTCAGGGATGTGGGAAGATAACACCGTTTATTATTCCATTGACTCAAATCTACCAAATAAGGATAGAGTTTATGACGCTATTAAGCACTGGGAAACCAACACGCCTCTTACCTTTATAGAAAGATCTGGAGAATCGAGCTATATTTATTTTACACCTGGCTCAGGATGTTCTTCTTATATTGGGCAGATTGGTGGAAGACAGGAAATTACCCTTGCATCTGGTTGCAGCACCGGAAACACTATTCACGAGATAGGTCATGCTGTAGGCTTATGGCATGAGCAGAGCCGGATGGACAGAGATAACCATATCACCATCAATTATGAAAACGTTCAGAGGGGTATGGAATATAATTTCGAAACCTATGCCGAGGGTGGATATGATGGAGAAGAGTTTACTTCTAATCTTGATTTCGGATCGATCATGATGTATAGCTCTTATTCCTTTTCCAGCAATGGACAACCAACTATAGTGAAGAAAAACGGTAGTACGTTTTCCGTTCAAAGAAGTGAATTATCCAATGGCGATATTCGCGGAATAGAGAGCATGTATCCTTCTATTGAGCAGAAGCCGGAAAAACCTGAAGAACCTTCTACCCCAAATTACATAAACGGAGAATACTACACCCTTTATGGTTTAACTGTTTTAAGATACTATGATTCATGGTATTACGGTTCCAGGTTTGGATGGAGAAAAATTAAACTTGTAAATGGTAATTGGTACTGGGCATAATCACCAAAAAGAATTTCGACATGAAAAACCGGCCACTAGCGCCGGTTTTTTTATGTTGTTCCTAAAATTGTGTAAAAATCCCCATGAGGTGAGAACAATTTCCACAGTTTTATTTGGGGAATTTTTAACTTCTTCCAGAGATGAAATTTTAACATTATCTGTAGAAATTTTTTTATCCGGTATTATTACTGTTTATCCAGATCTGATAGCTTGCTTTTACTAAACACGATTAAGTCCTTAAAAAACAATTTAAATTCTTTTCCAAAATCAGAATAATACTCTTGAAGTTCCTTAACCGCCTGTTGCATATTTGATTTTCCTTTGGTCCTTACGTTCATTTGATAAAGGATTTTTTCAATTCCTTCAATGCTGGAATAGTTTAACAGCCAGTTATCCCTTATCATGAAAGGAAGAAAAGCCTGGACCTTTTCAGGGAGCAAATCCAAATTTTTATTCAGAAGGCCATAGAAAGCATCAACATAGATATCTAATGGAATATCTGAATAAACTTCCCAGTTTGCTGCCAGGAAGTGATCATATAAAATATCAACAATAACAGTACTATAATGGCTATATTTTTTAAAGAGCCTGTGAGTGCTTTTTTTAACAACCGGGTGTGTATCAGTATAAAAGTCTATAGCCCGGTGCAAAATTATGCCTTTTTGAACAAGGCCAGGATAGGAAAGATAGCTGTTGCCTTTAACAGAGTCAGCGATAAAATTGCCAATTTTCACCTGCTCGTTATTCCCGGAAAGATAAATATGTGCTAAAAAGTTCATTTTTGAATATACTAATTAATAATGTGCTGTTTAATTTTTGTTAAGTTTTGGGAGCGCGCAGCTCAAGCTTATATCTTTGCCATTGTGAAAATTTTTTATGCCAAATCAACAATATAATGAGCTTAATTAAATCAATTTCTGGAATAAGAGGAACCATAGGTGGAAAAACATCAGAAAATCTTACCCCAATAGACACAGTAAAATTTGCTGCCGCCTACGGTACATGGCTTCAAAAGACTCTAAATAAAAACAAAGTTAAGGTAGTGGTTGGAAGGGATGCCCGTATTTCTGGTAAAATGGTACAGGAGCTTACCATGAACACTCTTACAGCTTTAGGTATTGAGGTTATTGATTTGGGACTTTCCACCACGCCCACGGTAGAAGTTGCGGTTCCTATGGAAAAGGCTGATGGAGGTATTATCCTCACTGCCAGCCATAATCCAAAGCAATGGAATGCCCTTAAGTTGCTAAATAGCAAAGGCGAATTTCTAAGCGGCGGGGATGGCGCCAGGATATTAGACATTGCCGAAAAGGAATCATTTGATTTTGCTGAAGTTGACGATCTGGGGGAGGTGATTAAAAAAGAAAATTATATAGATCTTCATATTAATGAAGTACTGAATCTTGCCCTTGTTGATGTTGAAAAAATTAAATCTGCAGGCTTTAAAGTAGTTGTAGATGGCGTCAATTCTACAGGAGGTATAGCTGTTCCCAAACTCCTGAAAGAAATGGGAGTGGAAGTAATAGAATTATACTGTGAACCTAATGGGCATTTTCCTCATAATCCCGAACCTTTAAAGGAGCATCTGGGCGATATATGTAAATTGGTAAAAGAGGAAAAAGCAGATCTTGGTATTGTGGTAGATCCAGATGTTGATCGTTTGGCCTTTATCGATGAAAAGGGCGAAATGTTCGGTGAAGAGTACACCCTGGTGGCTTGTGCAGATTATGTTTTACGTAAGAGAAGTGGCTCTACGGTTAGTAATTTATCTTCTTCCCGTGCGCTGCGGGATATTACCAATAAACATGGCGGGAGTTACGAAGCCAGTGCAGTAGGAGAAGTGAACGTGGTCAAACTAATGAAAGATACCAATGCCGTTATTGGTGGTGAGGGGAATGGAGGAATTATTTATCCTGAAGCCCATTACGGTAGGGACAGCCTGGTAGGCGTAGCCCTATTTCTTACCCACCTTGCAGAGAAAAATATTAAAGTTTCAGAACTTAGGGAAGAATATCCGGCTTATTACATGAGCAAGAATAAAATTGAACTCACTCCGGGATTAGATGTGGATGGTATTTTAAAATCGGTGCAGAAAAGGCATGAAAATGAGGAAATTTCTACAGTTGATGGCGTTAAAATAGATTTTCCTGAAAACTGGGTACACCTTAGAAAATCCAACACAGAGCCTATAATAAGAATTTACACCGAAGCTAAAAGTCAACAGGAAGCAGATGACCTTGCCCAAAAAATGATAAAAGAAATACGGGACATAATGGCATGATTCAATCTATAATCTTAGCGCCTTCCGGAAGAGGGGTGTTTCTATGTTTCCACCTTTTATGCGTCCAGAGATAAAATTCGGGTTTATTCCTAATTTGTTCTTCAAGAAGATCGAGGTAGGTTCTTGTTATTTTATTTGGAACTTCTTCCTGCGCATTATCAGTAATATTTATTAGAGTGGCAACATAATGTCCACGGCTTACTTTTTCAACATGAAGATAAATAACAGCCGTATTAAATTCCCTGGCCAGTTTTTCTGAACCTGTAAATACGGGAACTTTAATATTCATAAAGTCTGCCCAGTATTTAGATCTTGCCATTTTTGGGGATTGGTCTGCAATCATGGCGTAAATGCCTCTTTTGTTTTCCTTTTCGTGCTTTGTAATGGTCATCGTGGCTTTGGAAGTGGGAATAAGTTCCCCATTGAATTTGCTCCGGATGCCTTTTACCAGCTTATCGAAATAAGGGTTTTTTATCTTTTTATAGACGCCGTACGCCCTTATTTTAATTCCATATAATTGCAGGGCAATCATCCATTCATAACTGGCATAATGGCCGCACATAAGAACAATGCTTTTATTATTCTCCTGAAGGCGTAATACTTCTTCAGGATTGGTAAAGACAAAACGTTTTTTAAGTTCCCTGTTGGATATGGATAAGCTTTTTATCATTTCCAGGAACATGTCACACATATGGGAATAAAACTTTTTTCTTATGTGAAAACGCTCCTTATCACTTTTCTCGGGAAAAACCAGCTTTAAGTTATCTGCCACTACTTTTTTTCGGTAGCCAATAACGTAGTACACTAAAAAATAAACAACATCTGAGACAGCATAGAAAAGCCTGAAGGGAAGAATTGAAATTATCCATAATACCGGATAAACCATCCAGAAAACAAGGGCATGCATAAAAAAACTTTCAGCAAATATATGGTATATTTGGCACTAAACTTACATAGGTATGGGAGAATTGAATCTGGCTACTATAATAGTGATTGCAGCTAACGTTATCATTTCATTTAAAGGTTTTAATGATAATGCCTTTTTTGAAAAGTATAAATTTAATGTCGGCGATATTAACAGGGGCGCCAAATACCAGATCCTTACTTCCGGTTTTCTTCATGTAAACACCACTCATCTTTTTGTAAATATGCTTACGCTGTATTTCTTCGCAAATGTGGTGATCTATCAACTTGGCAGCACAGGATTCGTGACGGTTTATCTGGCAAGCCTGATATTGGGGAATTTGCTTTCGTACTTTTTTCACAGGGATGAACCTTTTTACAGGGCTGTGGGTGCCAGTGGGGCTGTAATGGGAATCCTCTATTCTGCTATTTTACTTTATCCGGACATGACCCTGGGCCTGTTTTTTATAATTCCCATGCCTGCTTATATCTTCGGAATAGGATATTTGCTTTATACTATTTACGGGATGAAAAGGCAGGTTGGAAATATAGGACACGACGCGCACTTTGGAGGTGCGGCAGGAGGATATCTTTTAACCCTAATTCTTGCGCCCTGGGTTTTTGAAAGCCACTTACTAATGGTAATCTTACTTGCGCTCCCAATAGTTGTACTTTTTGTACTGCAAAAAATGGGAAAAATCTAATGTGGTATTTTTCTTGATTATCTATAATAAAAGAAGAAAATTATGGTAAAAAAACTCATCCTTCTGTTGGCAATAATTTTTGCTACAGGAATAAATTCTCAAGCACAAAACCAGCCTGTAAATGCGGTAAATGTTACCGGAAAAGGCACTGTGAATGTTGTGCCGGACCAGGTGATCATTAAATCTCGCATAGAGCATGAAGGAGAAAGTGCAGTTGCGGTAAAAAAAGAAAATGACCAAGCGGTAAATGCAATTATCAAATTTTTAAAGAATAGTGGGGTTCCCGAGAAAAATATACATACGGATTATATCAATCTGAACAAAAACTACAATTATAACGACAAAACATATTCCTATGCTGCCAATCAGGCGATCTCCATTACTTTAGAAGATATTAAAGATTATGAGAATATTATGTCCGGACTCCTGGAGAACGGCCTTAATCGCATTGACGGAGTGGAGTTTAAGTCTTCTGAATATGAGAAATATGAAAGTGAAGCCAGAAAAAAAGCGGTTTTAGATGGCCGTGAAAAAGCTGAAGAACTTGTGGAGCCTTTAGGCCAACGTATTGGGAAAGCGATTTATATTAGCGAAATGACTACGCGTAATTTTCAGCCGGTTTATAAAATGGCGGCTATGGACGAGAGCAGGGAAAACCGTGAAACTATAGCACCTGGTGAAATGGAAATAACAGTGGAGGTAAATCTTGGGTTTGAAATAATGTAATCTAGTAAAAACTTTAAAACAGAAAAAGCGCCCTCCATGGCGCTTTTTCTGTTTATATCAATTTCTAATTCTAATTTAAAAGCTCGTCTACTTTGGCTTCAAGTTCGTCGCCACGTAAATCCCTGGCCACAATTTCCCCATTTTCATCAAGTATAAAAGTAGCGGGAATAGATCTGATGTTGTAGAGCTGGGCAACAGGATCCTGCCAGAACTGCAAATTAGATACATGCTGCCATTCGAGGCCGTCCTCTTCAATCGCTTCCAGCCATTTGTCTTTCTGGCCGGGACGATCCAGGGAAACGCCAATAATATTTAGGCCCTGGTCGTGGTACTTGTTATATATTTTAACCACATTAGGATTTTCAGCACGGCAGGGTTTGCACCATGCTGCCCAAAAATCGATAATGGTTACCTCACCCATAGCATCTTTTAGGGAAAGTTTTTCCCCTTCAGGTGTAGGCGCAGTAAAATTTGGAGCCTTACTACCAATCGCCACGGCGTCCTGTTTTTCCAGGGTTTCCTTTAAATCCTGTCCAATAGCGGTATTCTGAAGATTTTCAGGAATTTCATTATACATTTCTTTAATTTCCTTTACCGGATAAGCTTTCATCCTAAGCATATCCATCAGGATCATAAGAGAAACGTAAGAATCTTTATTTTCTTTGAAAATTTTCTTTTTGGAAACGGCATCGTTATCCCTTATTTCATCTTCTGCTGCCTGAAGGCTTTCCAGTTTTACAGTGTCCTGGGCACTGTATGCCTCACGCATTTCGTTTCTTCCAGCCATCACTTTCCTGTTGGTCTCCTTAAGATGGTCCATATACTGGGAAAGCGCACGGTTCTCTTTTCCGCCGGTTATCCTGGAGCTTCTCAGGCTGTCTTTATAAGCTTCAATATTTATTTCTTCATTTTCAGCAATATAAATAATGTTGCCATTCAGCCCTTCAATAGAAATAAAAGCCATTGTTGGGCCTTCATTTTCTTCAAGGTCTGCTTCAAATTTGCCATTTTCCACCTGCACCGTATCAATAACTTCAGGCCTTCTGGTTTCATCACTTATTTCAGAAATATACACATTTGTGCCGTTTTCGACTCCTTCAATATTACCGTTAAGATAATATCCTTTATCCTGTTCACAGCCAGTGGCCACTATGGCTATAGCTGCCATAATAATTAACTTTCGCATAATTCATTTTTATTTGGTGCAAAAGTAAAGAACAGTTTTCGCACTGTTTAGGATTTTGTACAAAATATTGTTAATATTTGTTAATTTCCCCTTCGTAAATATCCGATCAATTACAGAACAGGTAATTTTGAATTATATTTTAGCCTATGAAAGACCAATTGAGCGATTTTCCCCTGGATATAAAAATCAGTTTTCATAAAGTTATTGAGCAATATAAGACTGAACTTGAAAACCAACACAGTGATATTGCTAAAGAATATATGGAAAAGGTACTGGATTATGTCTCCACATTTCCGGAACTTTCAGAAGGAATTGATGATGCCAAAGACCTGGATAAACTTAGGGAACCTATAAAAGTGCTTTTGCATGATTTGTTCCCCAGCGTCCTCACCAATAATGAAATAAAAGCTGTTTCAATCCCTTACCATAATATCCTGTTTAACTCTTCTAAAAGGCTTAAAAAAATACTGGAACTTGCAGGAGAAGATTTTGTGTTGAAAACAAGAAATGTAGATGAAGATACCTACTATATAAATGCATGTATTAATATATTACAAACATGCTACGGCTACGATATAAGTTTCTCCAAACCTCTTTATTATGATATTCCTGACGAAAAAGGGGTGGTAAGGCACTACCGTATTGCCCTTAACGGAGATTTTGTAGAGATTATTCCTAAAGAGAATGCGCCGGAAATTACCCAGGAAGATGTGGATATGCTTATCCAGAACATTGGAAATATTGAATTATGGAAGAAAAAATTCCCGCCACAGAGTTATATCTTTAAAGGTTTTACCATTGTAAATCTTACAGATGTTACTGTAGATGATGCTATTTCCAAGCTCAAGACCACACTGCTTTACAATGAATCTTCCCAAAAAGAGGAGTTGCTTAATCTTCAGCAAATATTCAGGTCTATTTATAAGATTCCTGATCTCAAGGTAGGATTCACGGCCTATAATACTTCCGAAAAGAAATTTGAGAGAATGGATTCTGAAGAATCTATGAGCTATATGCTTTGGAATTCTGAAGAATTGTATCCTGAAGATCTTGGTGAGGAAGCCTATGAGAAAATTATTGAGGAGAATAGCTATTTTACCGTTGCCAATATGGATTCCTACCGGGAGAAAGCCAAAAATAAAACCCTGGCAGAAAACCTTAATGCTAACGGTGTTAAGAGCTGTATCCTTGCACCGGTGGCAAAAAACCGAAGATTGATGGGGGTCCTGGAATTAATTTCTGAAAGAAAAAATGAACTGCACAGCATTAATGCCATAAAACTCGATGATATTCTTCCATATATCGTAACAGCCACAGAAAGAAACCGTACCGATTTTGAGAACAGGGTAAAGGCAATTATCCAAAGCGAATGTACTTCTATTCACCCCAGTGTGCTGTGGGTTTTTGAAAAGGAAGCTAAAAAATTCATAAGAGATCTGGATGATGACGGGCTCGCTTCTTTTAAGGATATAACGTTTAAAGATATCTATCCGCTTTACGGCCAAATAGATATTGTGGCTTCTTCGGAAGCAAGAAATGAGGCTATTCAAAAAGACCTTATGCATCAGCTGAATTTTATTCTGGAAATAATGGATGATGCTTTAGAAATGGAAGAGCTTCCTATATATGAACAGGTGAAATACAGGATTTCAGATTTTAAGGAAAATCTTGAAAACAGCCTGAATGCTTCAAGTGAGCAGAAGGTTTTTAATCTTCTTCAAAAGGAAGTAAATCCAATTATGTCCCACCTAAAAAAGCAATCTGAAGAACTAAATCGAAAAGTAAACGAATATCAGAAAAAATTAAATCCTGAAACAGGTATTGTTTACGATGAACGAAAGAAATATGATGATACCGTTCAACGTATAAACCGTACCATGTCCAGGTATATTGACAGGAAGCAGGTACAGGCGCAAAAAATTTATCCGCATTATTTTGAACGCTACAAAACCGATGGGGTAGACCATAATATCTATATTGGCGCCTCCATGGCGAATAACAAACCATTTAATAAAGTTTACCTTTATAATTTACGGCTCTGGCAGTTAAGCACCATGTGCGAAATGGAAAACAGGTTTTACCAGTTGCAGGAGGAAACTCCTATAAAACTTGATGCGGCGTCACTTATACTTGTGTACAGCAGTACCATGTCTATACGCTACCGTATGGACGAAAAGAAATTTGACGTAGATGGTACTTATAATGCCCGTTATGAGATTATTAAAAAGCGAATAGATAAAGCCTACATCAAGAATACTGAAGAGCGGGTTACCCAGAAAGGGAAAATAGCAATTGTTTATTCACAGCGAAGCGATGAACGGGAATATTTGAGGTATATCAAATACCTTCAGGCTAAAAAATATCTCGGGAAGGAGATAGAGCTCCTGGAGTTACAGGATGTTCAGGGTGTAATAGGCTTAAAAGCCATAAGAGTGGAGGTGCTGTATACCATTCACGATCATGCTAATCAAGAAAAAACCATAACCTATGAGGAGATGGAAGAATTACATTAGGTAGAAACCAACCACGAAACTTATGACAGAAATTATTATTCCCACCATAAACACGGTGTAGGTAAGCCTGAGCAGAAGGTATTTTCGGTGCAAAACCTTACCCAAAAGGTGCAAATCCAGCATTAAAGATTCGTAAACGTAGTCTTTATCTTTAATCATCTCCTTCATTCCCCATTTAAACTGTTCAAATGGCATTTTGTGGAAATTTCCAAAGAAGAGAAGGTTTACCTTCCTGCTTTCCACCTGTTCCCTTGTAAATTCACCACTGGTAATATTTGGCCTTGTAGACATTATGGAAAGAATAATTGAAGCAACGCTAAAAAGGATCAAGATCATACTTGGGATAAGCAGGTGCTTATTGGAAGCCGCATCCAGTTTTGGGATTAAATTGGCCAGTGCCAGGGAAATAATTATTGCGTTTACCGAAAGCAGGATGTTGGCTTTGGTATCGGCAATGTCACTCAATTTAATGTGGTTTCTCAAAGTCACCCGGAACATAGACTGAATACTGCGTTCAGGATTATCATTTTTATAACGGGCTTTTAACCTGGCTTTATTTTCTTCTTTTTTTAGCTTTTTCTGGGCCTTATTTTGGGATTCAATAAGGTTTAGCAGATTTTCTTCCTTTTGTGGCTTCCATTCCTTCAGCGCGTAATCCGTATAATAACGGTGCTTTTCAGTAAAGAATTTAATGTTTTCCTGCAACCATTCGATATGGGTAAAATTCTGGACATTATGCAACTCAAGTTCCTGCCGTAAAAATTCGCTGGCATCTTCAAAATATTCCTTGGCAAAATGAGAGGAATCCGCATCCCTTATGATCATTTCAGCTTTATTCTGGGGCGCAACGCTAAATTTTGTTGCTTTAATAAGGGCACTTACCTGGTTAATAAGGTCTTTGGTGGCATTGTTTTCTTCAAGAAAGCAGGTGGCAATTTTCACACTTTCTTCTTCGTGTCCTTTATATGTTTTGGTATATCCGGTATCATGAAACCATGCCGCAAGAATAAGTGCTTCTTCTTGTTTAACATTAATTTCAGAATTATCGATCAATTCTTTGGTACTTTTAACCACACGCTGTGTGTGCTTATAATCGTGATATATGTAGGTGTTTGGAAGTTCTTCTCTAAATAAATTTTGTACAAATTTTTCTGCTTTCTCAATGAGATTATTCATATACCGATCCTTATTTTCCTGCCAAATTACAAAATTCGACTTAACCGTTTATGATAAAAAATAACATTTTATACGCTTTACTGGTGGTAGCACTGCTTTGCTCATGTTCTTCTTCAGGGCCAAAATACAGGGAAGGAGAGCCGAAGGAGGATTTTGGTTATCCTCATGATAAGGAAATTGAAAAATCCTTTTACCTGCTGGGAGATGGAGGATATTCTCCAAAAGGGGGGAGTTCAGAAGGTCTGATCGCTTTTAAGCGTTTTCTGGACTCAGTTGATAAACCTCAAAATTATTCCATTTTCCTGGGGGACAATATTTATCCCGTGGGAATGCCTGCGGAAGATGACCCGGGCAGGGAGAATGCTGAATATCGATTGGAAGCGCAATTGGATGCGATTGAAGATTATGACGGGCACGTGATTTTTATTCCTGGCAACCACGACTGGTACAGCAAGGGCATTGATGGCCTGGAAAGGGAAGCAGAATACCTAAAGGAAAATTTTGATGAGCGTCTTAAATGGTCACCAGATACCGGCTGCGGACTGGAGGTGTTGGAGATTAGCGAGAATATTGAAATGATTGTTATCGATTCCCAATGGTACCTTGAAGATTGGGACGATAATCCCAAGATTAATGACGATTGTAATATAAAAACCCGTGAAGCAATGCTTCTTGAGGTGGAGTCTGAAATTAGTAAAAATAAGGATAAGACCATAATCATAGCCATTCACCACCCGTTGCTAACTAATGGCGTGCATGGCGGCCAGTATAACTGGACCAGCCAGATCTATCCATCCCAAAAGAAAATTCCGGTTCCTGTATTGGGCTCGCTTGCCACTTTAATGCGCACAACGGGTGGTGTGTCTATACAGGATGCCCAGAATGAGCGTTACAAAGCTATGGTGCAGCGGCTCACCACGCTGGCCCAGCAGGCAGAACGGCTAATATTTGTATCGGGGCACGAGCATTCCCTTCAGTATATTGAAGATAATAATATCAAGCAGGTCGTTGCGGGATCGGGCTCTAAAGCTTCGTATGTAACCTTAAGTAATACAGGATTATTTGCATACCAGGGGCAGGGATTTGCGGTTCTGGATGTCTTTGAAGATGGCTCCTCCTGGATTAGTTTCTACGGAAATGAAAACAATAAGCCGAAGCTTTATTATCAAAAGGAAATTTTTCCTGTACCTGAATATTATGATGCTTCCGTCCTGCCCGAACATTTTCCGGAACGTTTTACTACTTCGGTTTATCCCAAAGAAGAAACAGATAAAGGAGCTACTTTCCGGACTTTGTGGGGAGAGCGTTACCGCGAACTTTATGGTAAAGATATCCAGTTTCGTGTGGCAGACCTGGATACGTTGTATGGCGGTCTGGAACCGGTGCGTGCAGGAGGCGGCCACCAAACTTTATCTTTAAGGGTTAAAGACTCCTTGGGCAGGGAATATAACTTCCGGAGGATAAGAAAAGAAGCTATCCAGTTCCTGCAAACCGTGGCGTATAAAGATCGTCCTATAGAAAGTGAACTGGATAACACCGTTGCCGAAAACCTGGTTAAAGATTTTTACACCGCGGCGCATCCATACGCTTTTTTGGCAATTCCCACCCTTTCGGAAGCTGCCGGAGTGGCACATACTAATCCCCAATTATTTTACTTGCCAAAGCAAAAAAAGCTGGGGAAATTTAATGCGCAGCATGGGGACGAAGTTTATATGCTGGTAGAACGGCCAGAAGAAAACTGGCTTGGTTATGAAAATTTCTGGAGTCCCAACCATGATATTGTAAGTACTGCCGACATGTTTGAGAGGTTGAGGCGAGATGAAAAATATTCCCTGGACGAGTCGGCATATGTGCGGGCAAGGATCTTTGATATGCTTATTGGGGACTGGGACCGGCACCAGGACCAGTGGAGATGGGCAGAAATAGAGCAGGAAGATGGTAGCCGTCTTTTTGAACCCATTCCCAGGGACAGGGACCAGGTTTTTTCAAATTTTGACGGTGCCTTTTTTGGAACATTAAGAGCACTGGCGGGATTTGCCAATCAGTTTGCTGTTTATGGAGCAGATCTCAATAATGTACAGTGGTTCAATATTTCAGCCACTGGCCTGGACAGGTCACTTCTTCAGAATACAGGAAGGCAGGCATGGCTGGAACAGGCAAAATATATAAAAGAGCATGTTACCAATGAGATAATAGAAAAAGCTTTTTCTAAACTGCCTCCGGAAACCCAGGGAGAAGCCACAGAGGATCTCATAGAAAAAGTGAAAGGCAGAAGGGATAATATTGTGGATATTGCTGAAAGATATTATGAGCAATTTGCTAAACTGGCGATTGTGACAGGAACAGATAAAGATGATTTTGTGGATGTTACCCGTATGCCTGAAGGAAAAACAAGAGTCACCATTTTCAGAAATAAAGACGGGGAAAGAGCAGACATTCTTAGCGATAAAATTTACGATAAAAAAGAAACCAAAGATATTTGGATCTATGCGCTGGATGATGACGATGAGATAACTGTGGAAGGGGATGGTGATAATTATATTTATGTACGTATTATTGGAGGGCAGAATAATGATATATACACCATCTGCAATAAAGAAAAGCTGAAGATATACGACCATAAATCGAAGCCGAACACTATTAAGGAAGGAGCCAATGCTAAATTCCGTTTTACAGATAAGTACGATATTAATACCTACGATAAGAATAAGAAGAACTATAAATCTGCCAGCATAATCCCTGCTTTTGGATATAATCCAGACCAGGGTTTTAAGATAGGAATGGAAACGGTGTATTCCGTTTACGGATTTAAAAGAAATCCTTTCACCTCCAGGCACACGCTTGGTGGTGGCATTTATTTTGCCACCGGAGGTTTTGACCTTAACTATCAGGGAGAATTTGCCAATATTATTGGCAATTACAACCTGCAGGTGGGGGCGCACTTTACCAGCCCTAACTATTCCACTAATTTCTTTGGCTTCGGCAATGAAACCACTAATTATGAAGATTCCCGTGGAATGGATTATAACAGGGTAAGAATAAGCCGGATTGGTGCAGATTTCGGCTTTGTTAACAGTACGCCCTTTGGAAGCTATTTTGCCTGGATGGCAAATTTTGAAGCCGTAAAAGTAGATGCTACTCCGGAGCGTTTTGTTACCGAAAATTATCCTGAAGATGCCAATTTCTTTGATTGGAATTATTTTGGCGGTCTGGATGCAACTTATAAGTACGAAAGTTACGATAACCGGTTAAACCCAACTCGAGGAATGCGTTTTGTGCTGAATCTTGGAGGCAAGATGAATACTGCACAAACCGATAAGCATTTTGGATATTTTAAGCCTTACCTGGGATTCTATAATGCCCTTACCAGAAACCGGAAGGTTGTACTTAAAACGCATGTCCAGGCTCATATGAATATTGGGGATGATTATGAATTTTACCAGGCTGCCCAACTGGGAGGTGATAGTGGCTTAAGAGGTTACCGCCAAGAAAGGTTTACCGGGAAAACAGCTTTTGCAACCGGTGGTGACCTGCGCTATAGTTTTGATCAGTTTAAAACAGGATTTTTGCCATTCCAGATCGGCATCTTTGGAGGTTATGATTTAGGAAGGGTTTGGAATGATTTTGAAGATAGTTCCCGCTGGCATGACAGCTATGGCGGCGGCTTATGGATAAACAGCGCCGATGCTATTAATGGTACCTTCAGTCTTTTTTCAGGATCTGAAGGAGCACGGTTTTCCTTCGGACTGGATTTTAGGTTTTAGAGTGAGTTAAAAGGAATAGCAGAATAAACATATCTGCCTAAAACAAATTGATGGCTATACAGAAATAATAATTTTATTTATTTGAATTCATGTAATGAAATTGCTTCCAATCATTTGGCAGCTGGTTTGTGATTTCAAGTTTATTTGATGTAATTGTGGGTTTTACCCTTATAACTTTTACAGAATCAGAGACATTTATTTCATGTTCACTTCTCATATTTACCACATCAATATGCCGGATATTAAACACATGCTTTCCATTTTCCAAATCAATTACCACAAAGTCTTTAGCGCGTAACTGCCCTAAATTTTTATTATCAAGCTGAATATTAAGGCGTGCGGTATTATCTCCGGTATGGAAAATATTGGCATCGTTGTAGACTAATATTTTCCCATTTCCAAGCCCGGAAAGTGAAATATCATCTTTTTCTTTTCTAACTAAATTATGTTCAGAAGGAATGGGCTTTAAAGCACAGGAAGTAATGGTAACCGATAAGAATATTAATAGTAATAAATTTAGATTTTTCACTTTTCAGGATTTAAGTTTTTGTAAATAAAGTATTTTTTCCTGAACCTCTTCTGGCCAGGTTTTAAATTTTTGCAAGAAAAAACCCGGAGAAGTTCCGGGCTTAAATTTATATAAGAGAAATAACTTTTAGCTTTCCTTTTCCGGTTTTTGGATAGAGAGTTTATTGGTGAAATCTATAGTTCTTATAGGGAATGGGATATTAATATCATTCGCGTCAAAAGCCTTCTTAATTTCGATTACAGCTTTGTTTTTAGCAATTAAAATATCTCTGTTTTTAGTTACATCTGTCCAGAAACGCACCACGAAATTTATGGAGCTGTCCCCGAATTCCTCGTACATAAACTCCACTTCTTCGTTCCCCTTTTGAGGGAAGGAATTGGCGATTGTTTTTTTAGTGAGGTCCTGCACGAATTCCAGGTTGGAATTGTATGCAACTCCACAGTTGAGCATTACCCGTGAACGCAGCGTCCTGCTAAAATTCTTGAATGGTTCTTCCACAATCTTACCGTTTGGTATAATTACATAATTATTGTCAGATTGCTTAATAACAATATTCCTGAGGTTGATTTCTTTTACTTCTCCCGCAAAACCATTGGTTTCTACCCAGTCACCTATTTGAAGCTGCGGCAGAAAACTTAAAATAACCCCGGAAAAGGTATTATTTAATGTTCCCTGCAGTGCCAAACCAATTGCCAAACCAACCACCCCGGCACCAGCCAGGACAGAAGTAAGGACCTTGTCCAGATTGAGCAGCCCCAGGGCAATAAAAAAACCTACAAGTATAATTATGGCCTTCAGCACTTTTACAGACATTTCCCGGATGGAAGCCTGCTTTACTTTTCTTCTTAATAGCCGGTTTATCAAATTGCCAACATATTTGGCAATAAAAATAAACACGAGAAAGACCAAAATGGCTAAAAGGAAATTGGGCAAATTGAGGATAATACTATCCAGCCAACTGCCCAATTTTGTCCCTATCTTGTTAAGGGATTCATTTATGCTAAAGTTTTCGAACATTTATGGGGGATTAGCAACCTATATTGCCTTATGGCTTTCTGTGGTTTTCATTTTCCAGGCGTCAAGCATCCAGCTGGTTTTTTCAAGCTCCCGAATATAGGCTCCAATAAGGTCAATGGTTCCTTCATCGCCTCCATCTTCTGCTGTTTTTACTACTTTTCTCATTTGTGTAAGAAGTAAACCGTGATCTTCCAGTAGCTGTTCAATCATTTCAAGGTCTGAAAGTTCGCTCTTAGACTCTTTAAGACTGGAAAGTTTCAGGTAATCACTCAGGTTGCTGGTTGGCTGATGACGAAGGGTAAGAATTCGTTCTGCAATTTCATCAACCTTTAGTTTTGCATCATCATAAAGTTCTTCAAATTTTTCGTGCAGGTCAAAGAAATTTTTTCCAATTACATTCCAGTGGAAGTTTCTTAATTTCTGATAATATAAGTGATAATCGGCTAAAAGAATATTTAATTCTTCCACGGTTTTTTCTGTTTTACCATTATCTAAACCTAAATAGCTCATAGTTTTTGTTTATTGATTTTAAAATTTTAATTCAAAATTACAATACTCCTTGTAGCAGGAAAAGAGGAAATCATAAAATTAATCTATTGGTCGATTCTTTTTGAGATCCAGCTTTTTTATAAGTTCTGCAGAGGTCTGTCCCGAAGAATAATCGTATCCATCCACAAGAACTCCTTTACGCCCGGAGGAAGTACTAATAGCATATAACACTGCTTCGTCCCCCGGGTTGGAAGGCCCCTCAAACCTGTAAACCTCATCCACCACAAATTCCTGGGATAAAAACTCTTCTTTTTCAGCTTCAGATTTTAATTTTTTATCGATTAGGTTGAAGTCTTCTTCATAGCCTTCTTCAAGTCTCAACATATTGAGGGTTTGCGATAAAGTACCTTTTCGTTTCATAAGTTGGTTTTGTTTGAACATTCATTTCAAAATACGTCTGTGACGCTTGTCTTGCAAGAGAAGAAGATGATTTAGTATAACTTTAACTTGTTACTCATCTTTATCTTTCTTCCCAGGATTAAATAACCCAAAAGGAATTACAAAAAGAAGAAAGAAATACCAGCCTGTAACTAATCCAACTATAGTAATTATTGCAGCAACAATATAGAACCAGTAGGAGTGCAGAAACTTCATGATCTATAATATTTTTAGATGAAAATAATAAAAAAGAGCTGAATCTAATTTATGGAAAAGGCTCAATTTTTAATTAAATCGAAATCCACAATATTAAATTAAGTTTATTAATATGAAATTTAGGTAATAGAATCCGCAAAAAATAGTTGAAATAGTCTAAATTTGTTGAATTATTTCTTGCACTCTTAATTATGAAGAACAAAATAACCCTCAAGGAATTAGCGAAATTATTAAATGTTTCTGTTTCTACAGTTTCCAAGGCCCTGAATGACAGTTCAGAAATTAGCCCCAAAACCATAGAAAGAGTTAAGGAACTTGCAGCATTGCACAACTACAGGCCAAATCCGGTGGCGGTAAATTTGAAGAGTAGTAAAAGCGGTACTATAGGAGTGGTTATTCCAAATATATCCAATAATTTTTTCGCAAAGGTTCTCTCTGGTATTGAAGCCAAAGCACAACAAGAGGGACTGCAGGTAATCACTTATATTTCCAATGAATCCCTGGAAAGGGAAAAGCAAATTACAGATATGCTTACTTCCGGCTTTGTAGATGGCGTGCTAATTGCCATTTCGGAAGCCACCCACAGGGCAAGAAATTACGATCATATTTTTGGCATCCTGGAGTATGAAATTCCGGTTGTATTGTACGACCGTATAAATATTGATGTGCCGGTGGACAAGGTGGGAATCGATGATGAGAAAAGTTTTGCAGAAGCCACAAATCTGCTAATTTCAAAAGGGATAAAGAAGATTGGTCTTGCTTCAGGAATTCATCACCTGGGAGTGGGGAAACTAAGAATTAAAGGATATGAAAGTGCTTTAGCTGAAGGTATGGAGAGCATGATTGCGGCATCTTCAAGAAAACAGGTTCTTATTGATGGTATTCATGATATTCTTGTAAATAAAAAAGTGGAAGCAGTGCTTTGTACCGATTTTGAGAGCGCAATGCGGGTTTACAGAATGGCGTATGAAAATAATATTCGTATCCCTGAAGACCTAAAGATGATTGGTTTTTTACCTAAAAATGTTGCCCGTTTTTTAACTCCTTCCATTAGTTACATTGAGCAGTTTCCTGAAGAAGTCGGGAAAAATGCCATGCAAATGCTCATAGACAGGCTTAACGGCAAACTACTTTCTGATAAAAGCACAGAAAAAATAATTAATACTGAACTGGTACATTTAGAGTCGACCGTGTTTTAGAGTAGGATCTATATTTCTTTCATTTTTTGCATTTCTTTAAGAGGGAGAAATCTTTAGCTTAGAAAGGAAATTATATCTTTGGCCTTTCTAAATGTTAAAAATTGAAATATTTCATGAGTGAAGATCAGTATTCCAGGCTGGATTCAACGCAGGTTTTAGTTACCGGAGGAGCCGGTTTTATCGGTTCTAATCTATGCGAACGTTTGCTTGGTTTAGGAGCAAAAGTTACCTGTCTCGATAATTTTTCTACCGGCCACCGGCATAACCTTGATGCTATTATTAATAATCCCGACTTCACTTTAATAGAAGGGGATATTCGCGATGCAGAAACCTGTGGAAGGGCTTGTGAGGAAAAAGACTATGTTTTACATGAAGCCGCTCTGGGTTCGGTTCCGCGTTCATTAAAAGATCCTGTTACCAGTAATGAAGTAAATGTTACTGGCTTTTTAAACATGCTTGTTGCTGCCCGAGATGCCGGGGTAAAACGTTTTGTTTATGCAGCAAGCTCTTCCACTTATGGAGATTCTGAAAGTCTGCCAAAAGTAGAAGATAAGATAGGAAAGCCTCTATCTCCATATGCGATTACTAAATACGTCAATGAATTATACGCCGATATTTTCCATGATGCCTATAATCTGGACACTATAGGATTACGTTATTTTAACGTATTCGGAAGAAAACAGGATCCAAATGGAGCATATGCTGCTGTTATTCCGAAATTCGTTATGCAGTTTATGAAGCACGAAAGCCCGGTAATAAATGGAGATGGCACCTATTCCCGCGATTTTACTTATATAGATAATGTTATTCAGATGAATCTTAGAGCTTTAACGGTGGAAAATCCCGAAGCTGTAAACCAAATTTATAACACGGCTGTAGGGGATAGAACAAATTTAGTAGAGCTAACCCAATATTTAAAAAAGTTCCTTTCTGAATATGATAAGGAGATAGCAAAGATTGAAGTTAAGCATGGTCCTAATCGCCCGGGAGATATTCCACATTCCCTGGCTTCTGTAGATAAAGCTAAGCAACTTCTTGGGTATAGCCCTGAATTCCCTATTAAAGAAGGGTTGAAAGAAGCTGTAGACTGGTACTGGAATAACCTGAGATAATTTAACCTCTTACGAAATTTAAATTTCATAATGAATAAAGATGTAAAGATTGCAGTAATTGGGCTTGGTTATGTGGGATTACCTCTGGCAAGGCTTTTTGCAGAAAAATATCCTGTAGTGGGATTTGATATTAATCAAAAAAGAGTGAAGGAATTAATGAATGGAGTAGATGCTACTCTTGAAGTTGAAAATGAATTGCTTCAGTCGGTTTTAAAGCAGGAACCATCTGGTACAACTGGTTTGTATTGTTCGGCAAACCTGGATGATATTAAGGACTGCAATTATTATATTATTACGGTGCCTACTCCTGTTGATAAGAACAATCGCCCAGATTTAACTCCGCTTTATAAAAGTAGCGAAACTGTTGGGAAAGTACTAAAGAAAGGTGATGTAGTAGTTTATGAATCCACCGTCTACCCCGGGGTTACTGAAGAAGAATGTGTGCCCGTACTGGAAAAACACAGCGGACTTCAATTTAATGAAGATTTTTTTGTAGGATATTCTCCTGAGAGAATTAACCCCGGCGATAAAGAACATACGGTAGAGAAAATCCTAAAAGTTACAGCGGGATCTACGGCAGAGACAGGAGAAAAAGTCAATGAGTTATATGCGTCTGTTATTACTGCAGGCACTCATTTGGCGCCTACAATTAAAGTTGCTGAAGCTGCCAAGGTTATTGAGAATTCCCAAAGGGATATTAATATCGCATTTGTTAATGAACTGGCAAAGATTTTTAATATGATGGGAATTGACACACAAGATGTGTTGGAAGCTGCAGGAACAAAATGGAATTTTCTACCATTTAAACCAGGACTTGTGGGTGGGCATTGTATAGGGGTAGATCCTTATTACCTGGCACAAAAAGCACAGGAAATTGGCTACCATCCTGAAATTATCCTTGCGGGAAGAAGAATGAACGATTCGATGGGGCAGTATGTTGCAGGAGAAGTAGTGAAGCTAATGCTTCAGAACGATCAAAAAGTAAAAGGTACAAACGTGCTTGTTTTGGGTGTGACCTTTAAAGAAAACTGTCCTGATGTTAGAAATACAAAGGTTATAGATGTTATAAAAAACCTGAAAGAATATGGTACTGATCTTACGGTCTACGACCCCTTGGCAGATCCTGAGGAGGTCATGCACGAATATGGGCTAAAAACTACTAAGAACCTGCCAGATAAAAAATTTGGGGCTATTGTCCTGGCGGTGGCACATAAAGAATTCCTGAACCTTGATTTTGATTCTCTCAAAGATAAAAACGCTGTTGTTTATGATGTAAAAGGGGTTCTTGGGGATAAATGCGACAAAAAATTATAAAAACGAAACTAAGAACTATTTAAACCAGCTAAAATTGAAGATTAAGAATATTTGTTGCATTGGTGCAGGATATGTAGGAGGTCCTACTATGGCGGTAATTGCTCAAAAGTGTCCTGAAATAGATGTGACCGTAGTTGATATTAACGAAAAAAGGATCGCAGCATGGAATGATGAAGATGTGGAGAATATTCCTGTTTATGAACCTGGTTTGCCTGAAGTGGTAAAAGAAGCCAGAGGTAAAAACCTTTTCTTTTCAACAGAAGTTGATGCTGCCATTGACAAAGCAGACATGATTTTTATTTCTGTAAATACACCTACAAAAACTTATGGTATAGGAAAAGGTATGGCAGCCGACTTGAAATGGATTGAGCTTTGTGCAAGACAAATCGCCAGAGTTGCGAAAAATGATAAAATAGTTGTTGAGAAATCTACCCTTCCTGTACGTACCGCGGCTGCGCTTAAAGATATTTTGGATAACACAGGTAATGGAGTAAAGTATCAGATTTTATCTAATCCTGAATTTCTTGCAGAAGGAACCGCTATACAGGATTTAAAAAAGCCGGACAGGGTTTTAATCGGTGGAGATGTGGAAACTTCTGAAGGAAAAGAAGCTATGGAGGCTTTGGTGAATATTTATGCCTCATGGGTGCCCAGAGAAAACATCTTAACTACAAATGTTTGGTCTTCAGAACTGTCTAAATTAACTGCAAATGCCTTTTTGGCTCAACGGGTATCCAGTATAAACGCCATGTCAGAATTATGTGAGAAAACCGGCGCCGATGTTAATGAAGTAGCGAAGGCTGTTGGGATGGATTCCAGGATTGGCGCCAAATTCCTGAAATCATCGGTAGGCTTCGGAGGCTCCTGCTTTCAAAAAGATATATTGAATTTGGTTTATATAGCTAAATCCTTTGGTTTAAAAGAAGTGGCCGATTACTGGGAGCAGGTGATCATTATGAACGACCATCAAAAGCGAAGATTTGCGGCTAATATTGTGAAAACTTTATATAATACAGTCTCGGGTAAAAAGATTGCTGTATTAGGTTGGGCATTTAAAAAAGATACTAATGATACCAGGGAGTCCGCAGCAATTTACGTAGCAGATTATCTTCTAAATGAGCATGCCGAAATTGTGGTTTATGATCCAACGGTAAAAGAAGAGCAGGTTTATGCGGACCTTGATTATTTAAATACCCGTTCGTCTGAAGAAAATCGTTCTAAAGTAACTGTGGTTAAAGATGCTTATGTCGCCTGTGAGGAGGCGCATGCCGTTGCTGTATTAACTGAATGGGATGAGTTTAAAGAACTGGACTGGCAAACAGTATACAGGAATATGCTGAAGCCGGCGTTTTTGTTTGATGGCCGCAGGCTTTTGGATAGAAAGACAAAAGAAGAAGTAGGTTTCGAATATTATGCAATAGGAAATTAAATTAATTTATAGGATTGATAAAAAGAATAATAAAAAAATATTTTGAAAGCCTTGCATATTTTTATTCCTATCTGGGGTATCGAATATTAATTGTCGTTTCTTTCAGCATTATCATCGGGATCCTTGACGGATTTGGATTAACTATGTTTTTACCATTACTGCAAATGGTTAGTGGTGAAGGTAATGTAGATCCTGAGGGGCTGGGACATCTTAGTTTTTTAGTAGACTTTTTTGAAGATTCAGGAATAGAACTCACTCTGCTGATGGTTTTAGGAATAATGACTTTCTTCTTTTTAGCAAAAGGGGTTTTTCAATATTTTGCCGGCGTTTACAGAGTGAATGTTCAGGAATGGTTTATTAAAAGACTAAGGCTTAAAAATATCAAAGGTCTAAATAATCTGGCTTACAAGTATTTTGTCAATTCCAATGTTGGTCGTATTCAAAATACACTTACAGGTGAGGTGGATCGGGTAGCTACTTCCTACTTTAATTATTTTAAAGCAGTGGAATATGGGATTCTGGTAGCTGTATATATGGGTTTTGCGTTTTGGATTGATGCCCAGTTTGCTATACTTGTTACCATAGGAGGTGCTTTAACTAACTTCCTTTTCAAACATTTATATAAAAAAACCAAAGGTGTTTCCAGAACATTAACAGGAGAGAATAACAACTTTCAAAGTTTGATTATTCAAAATGTTGGGAATTATAAATATTTGAAGGCAACTGGTTCTTTGCATAGCTATGGGAGAAAATTGCATGAATCTGTTCTTAGAATTAGAGACAGCAATGTAAGAATTGGCAAATTAGATGCTATTCTGACTGCTGGTAGGGAACCTATTTTAATTATTGTGGTGGTTTCCGTTATTATTATTCAAAACACTCTATTTGGGTCTGAATTAGGTCCAATATTGCTGAGTTTGGTATTTTTTTACCGGGCACTTAATTATTTGATGCAACTTCAGGTGAGATGGAATAAGTTTTTATCAGTCTCAGGCTCTTTAGAGAACATGCAGCAATTTGAGAAGGAACTGAAAGAAAATCAAGATCTTAACGGCGGCCTGGAACTGGAGGGAGCTATACAAACATTAGATCTAAACAGCATTTACTTTTACTACGGAAAAACAGCAGTTCTTAGAGAAATTAATTTAGGTATAAAAAGCAATGAAACTGTTGCCTTTGTGGGTGAAAGTGGTAGTGGAAAAACTACCTTGGTAAATATAATTGCAGGGTTGCTACCTGTGGAAGAAGGGCTTTACAAAATTAACAAGCATATAAGTACAGAACTTGATCTTAATTACCTTCAGAATAAAATTGGATATATCACACAGGATCCGGTAATTTTTAATGATACACTTTTTAACAATATTACTTTTTGGGAAGAAAAAAACGAATATACTGAAGAGCGGTTTTGGACCGCAATTAAGCAAGCAGCAATATTTGATTTTATTAATGATTTACCTGATCGCGAGGAAACAGTATTGGGCAATAACGGAATGACACTAAGTGGGGGGCAAAGACAACGGATCTCCATAGCACGGGAATTATATAAGGATGTGGAAATATTAATTTTGGATGAAGCTACCTCTGCCCTGGATTCTGAAACAGAAAAAGCCATCCAAAGTAATATTGATGAACTAAAAGGTCGATATACCATACTTATAGTTGCTCATAGAATTTCTACTATTAAGAATGCTGATAAAATAGTGGTAATGAAAGATGGGGTAATTTCTAAAACAGGAAACTTTAATGAACTTGTTACAACTTCATACTATTTTAAAAAATTAGTTGAACTACAAGAGTTATAATTTAAGTGGGAAAGATGAGTACAAAAAATATTTTAATAACGGGAGGAGCTGGCTTTATTGGCTCTCAAGTGGTAAGGCTATTTGTAGAGGAATTTAAAGATTGGCATATATATAATCTTGATAGTCTTACCTATGCTGGAAATCTTGAAAATTTAAAGGATATAGAATCGGAAGTAAATTATACTTTCTTAAAGGCCGATATAAACGATTTTTCGCAAATTGAAAAGCTTTTCAAAAAGTACAATTTTCAAAAAATCATACATCTTGCTGCAGAATCACACGTTGACAGGTCAATTACTAATCCTGATGCCTTTGTAAGAACTAATATTTTAGGAACTGTAAACCTTTTAAATGCAGCCAGGGGAATATGGGGAAGTAATATGGAAAATAACCTGTTTTACCATATTAGCACAGACGAAGTTTATGGAACCCTGGGCGAAACTGGTTTCTTTACAGAAACCACACCATATGCACCAAATTCTCCTTATTCTGCTTCAAAGGCCGGGTCAGATCATTTTGTAAGAGCTTTTGGAGAAACATATAACCTTCCATACATTATTTCAAATTGTTCAAATAATTATGGTCCCAACCAGTTCCCGGAAAAACTGATTCCATTATTCATTAATAATATTATTGAGAAGAAGCCTCTTCCGGTATATGGTGATGGAAAATACACAAGGGATTGGCTTTTTGTTAAAGATCATGCACTGGCAATAAAACTTTTACTGGAAAAAGGTCAAAATAAATCTACCTATAATATAGGAGGTTTTAATGAGTGGCAGAATATTGATCTAATTCAACTCTTGTGCAAGATAATGGATGCAAAATTGAACAGGGAAGAAGGGAGTTCAGCTTCCTTAATAACTTTTATAAAGGACAGGCCGGGACATGACAAAAGGTATGCTATAGATGCTTCAAAAATTAACAAAGAACTAGGTTGGAGCCCTACAGTTACTTTTGAAGAAGGTTTGGAACAGACTGTAGAGTGGTATTTATCTAACCAAGCATGGATTAAAAATGTTACTTCAGGGGAATACCAGAATTATTATAATAAGCAGTATTCCTGATTTAGAAATTTACAAAAACTAAAAAATGAAAGGAATTATTCTGGCCGGAGGCTCTGGCAGTAGGTTATATCCTATAACTATAGCGGTAAGCAAACAGTTGCTTCCGGTATATGACAAGCCAATGATCTATTATCCATTATCGGTTCTAATGTTGGCAGGTATAAAGGATATATTAATCATTTCAACCCCTGAAGATCAAAGTTCTTTTAAGAAACTTCTTGGGGATGGTAGCCATCTTGGCTGTAATTTTGAATATGCTGTTCAAAAAGAACCCAAAGGATTAGCAGAAGCTTTTACAATAGGAGAAGAGTTTATTGGCGAAGAGAAAGTAGCATTGGTTTTAGGAGATAACATTTTCTACGGAAATGGATTGGCCAACCTTCTGGCAAGCAAAGTAAATATTGAAGGGGCATCTATTTTTGCTTATCCGGTTAAAGATCCTGAGCGTTATGGCGTAGTTCAATTTGATAAAGAAAATAAGGTACTTAGCATAGAAGAAAAGCCTGAGCTGCCAAAGTCTAAATATGCTATTCCCGGTTTATATTTTTATGACAATAAAGTTGTTGAATATGCTAAAGAGGTTAAACCATCTGGAAGGGGGGAGAAAGAAATTTCTACTATAAACCAAAGATATCTGCAAGAAGGAAATTTAGAAGTGGGGGTAATGACCAGGGGGATGAGCTGGTTTGATACCGGTACGGTGGAATCTTTGGATGATGCTACAGAATTTATTCGTGTAATC
The DNA here is from genome assembly GCF_031846485.1 of Autumnicola tepida. Classification (NCBI taxonomy): domain Bacteria; kingdom Pseudomonadati; phylum Bacteroidota; class Flavobacteriia; order Flavobacteriales; family Flavobacteriaceae; genus Autumnicola; species Autumnicola tepida. The sequence continues at coordinate 15,897 of NZ_JAVRHQ010000023.1, read as the reverse complement.
CAAAACAGGCAAAGTGCTATGATTGGTTGTATTGAGGAGGTAGCCTATTTAAGGAATTTTATTGATAAAGATTCCCTGAACCAATTATCTGAAAGATATGGGAAATCTAAGTATGGTGCTTATTTAAGGGAACTGGCAAAGGTGTACTGATTAGCGCTAATATAATATTATAGACATGAACACTATTACAGAGCCAAAAATTTTAGAATTGCCCAAAAATAAAGAGTCCCGGGGGTATCTTACTTATATAGAGAAGGATCTTCACATACCCTTTAAAATTGAAAGAGCGGTATGGCGTTACGACCTGCCAATGGAGGAAATGCCGGTCGGGTACGCCTGCAAAAATAGTGAACAGTTAATTATCCCACTTACCGGCAGCCTTGAGGTTCTGGTAACCAATGGAAAAAATACATCTACTTTTTTTCTGAATAAGGCATTTAAGGGGCTTTATATTCCGCCGGAATATTGGGTGAAGATGAAAAATTTTTCCTCGAATTCAATGATTCTTCTTTTAGGTTCTGAAAAATATAATGAAGAAGAATATGTTTATGAGCATTATGAATTTCTAAAATTGAAAAATCATGAATAAAAACAGTGTATTTGATTGTTCAATTTTACCGCTGGATACGTTACAAGATCAATTTGGAAATATGGTCGCGGTTCAGGGAAACCAAAATATAAATTTTCCTATAGAGCGCGTATACTATATGTATGGAATGCCTGAAGGGGTGTCCAGGGGAGGGCATGCTCATACAGATTTATATCAATTAATAGTTGCTACGGGAGGAAGTTTTGATGTTCTTCTGGATGATGGGAAAAATAAGAAAGTAGTAAGGCTTAATCAGCCAAACCAAGGGCTTTTCGTTGTTCCGGGAATATGGAGAGACCTTTATGATTTTTCTGCAGGCGCTGTTTGTTTGGTTTTTGCATCTCTTACTTACAAGAATAATGTATCGATAAGGCATTACGATGAATTCAAGAAATTTAAGGGGTTGGAAAATTATAAACTTTAAAATTACCAATATTTAATACAACTAAATATGAACCGGAATTTGTGCTTATTTCTAAAAAGTCTTGTAAACCAGGGTAACACTTTTGTTTCTACTGATTATGCCCTGGAATGGATAAAAGAGCAAAATGAAAGAGTAGAAGTATCTGTAGATCAAATTCCATTTTCTAAATTAAAAAACTGGAAATTAAGCCATAATAATCTTAGTCATGAATCCGGGAAGTTTTTCTCTATAGACGGTATAGATGTTAGTACAAATTATGGAAATGTTTCTCACTGGCAACAGCCAATTATAAATCAACCTGAAATTGGTTATTTAGGCTTCATTACCAAAGAAATTAATGGAGTATTGCATTTTTTAATGCAGGCAAAAATTGAACCCGGAAACATTAATTATGTGCAATTGTCTCCCACACTTCAGGCAACCAAGAGCAACTATTCCAGGGTTCATAAAGGTAATGCTCCGGCATATCTGGATTATTTTAAAAATGCTACCAAAGATCAGGTAATGCTGGATCAACTTCAGTCTGAACAGGGAGCAAGGTTTATAAAAAAGAGAAATAGAAATATTATTATTAAAGTAGAGGAAGATATAGAAATTCTCGAAAACTTCCTTTGGTTAACCCTGGCGCAAATAAAAGAACTTATTGGTCACAATAATGTTGTAAATATGGATACCCGTACTGTAATATCAGGTATTCCATTGGGAGATTTGACTTCAGAAAGTGTGGAAGTTATCAGTATTTTTGAAGATGTTAAATGGAATAGTTTTAATAAGGGGCTTTTAAAATCTTATGCACTGGATGTCAACAGCTATAATAGCCTTAATGATATTATCCTTTTTATTACCGGTAGAAAATGTGAATTGGAATTAGAAATTTCCAAAGTCCCGTTAATGTCTTTAAATAATTGGATAGTAGGTGATACAGCGATCTATCATGAAGAGCATAAATATTTTGAAATTATAGCTGCAGACATAAAGATAGGCAACCGTGAAGTTATAAATTGGTCGCAGCCAATGGTAAAGCCGGTTCAGGAAGGGCTTTGCGCTTTTATATGTAAAAATATTAATGGGGTGCTGCACTTTATAGTACAAACAAAAATGGAGTGTGGCAATTTTGATTTAATTGAATTTGCTCCTACAGTACAGTGCCTTACAGATAATTACAAAAATAATACTTCATTGAAAACGCTTCCCTTCCTAAAACAGGTGTTGAATGCACCTAAGGAAAAAGTTATTTTTGATACTTTACAGTCAGAAGAAGGAGGAAGGTTTTATAAAGAACAAAACAGAAACCTCCTTATAATGGCAGATGAGGACTTTCCCCTGGAGCTCCCCAAAAATTATATTTGGATGACTTTTAGTCAGCTTCAAACGTTTATGAAGCATAATAATTATATAAATATACAGGCGAGAAATTTACTTTCTGCTTTATCATTTCATAATATAAATTCATGAATAAAAAAATAAGAATAGGGGTTTTAGGTACAGCGAACATTGCGATGCGATCTGTTGTTCCAATTTTGAATTCCCTGAAAGATAAATTCGAATTTATAGGAGTTGCCACCAGGGATCCTTCCAAAGTGGATTATCCTGATTATAATATTGTAAAAGGTTATGATGCCCTTATAGAACAGACGAACTTGGATGCTGTTTATATTCCCCTACCCAATGCCATGCATTATGAATGGGTTAAAAAGTCTTTGAAAAAAGGCTTGCACGTATTAGTTGAAAAATCACTTGCTTGTAATTATGAAGAGGTTAAAGAGCTAAATTTTCTGGCAAAGGAGAAAAACCTTGTACTATTAGAGAATTTTCAGTTTAGAACTCATTCCCAACTAAAAACCATTAGGGAAATTCTTGATAATGGTGTAATAGGGAAAATACGTATCTTAAGAAGTACGTTCTGTTTTCCTCCTTTTCCTGATAAAACTAACATAAGGTATCGTAAAGATTTAGGGGGAGGAGCTTTACTGGATGCAGGGGCGTATCCCGTAAGACTATCTCAGCTTCTGTTAGGAAAAGAGCTTGAAGTTACTTCCGCAGTACTAAATTTTGATGAAGATCTTGGCGTTGATATCTGGGGAGGAGCTTTTCTGAAACAGAAAAATGGTTCTTTATTTTCCCAAATAGCTTTTGGGTTCGACAATTATTACCAATGTAATCTTGAGGTGGTTGGTTCTAAGGGTAAACTCTACACTAACAGGATCTTTACAGCTAAAGAAGATTTTACTCCTACACTCTTTTTAGAAACAAATTCTGAAGGTTTAAAGGAGGTAAACCTTAAAGATGATAATCACTTTAAAAACATGCTTATATACTTTTACACTTGTATACTTGGAGATAGTATTAATAGAGAAGAAGAATATGATAATAATATTAGTCAGGCTTACTTGTTACAGGAATTACGAAGCAAGGCTATTGAAAGCTGAGGATGATTGTAAATAAATGTCCCTTTTTAACGGATTAACTATAACAATATGCATACAAAAAAGCCTAAGGTTTCGGCTTGTATTATAACTTATAATCATGAGAAGTTTCTCAGGAAGTGCCTTGATGGTGCTATATCACAAAATTTAGATTTTCCTTATGAAATTGTGATTGGAGAAGATAAATCTACAGATAATACATTAGCAATATGTAAGGAATATCAAAACAGGTACCCAGATCTCATAAGGCTTATAGAGAGACCGGCTAATCTCGGAATGTTGGGTAACTGGACTGGTACTCTGGGAGAATGTAATGGAGAATATATAGCGGTATGTGAGGGGGATGACTATTGGATTGATCCCGATAAATTGAAAAAGCAGATTGATTTTTTAGATAATAATAAGCAGTATGTTCTATGTGGTAGTAAAGTGAAGAGCAGCAATGAAAATGGAGAAGAAGGCGAAAGTGGAGGAAAAAAATATGGTGCTGTTTCCCTGGAAGATATCTTATGGAGAAATCAGTTTACAACCTGCTCTGTAGTATTACGAAAAGAAGCATTGGACATCCCTCCCTTTAAAAATTTTTCACGTTACTTTACCCCAGACTGGACAGTTTGGTGCAGTGTTTTGCAGTACGGAAAAGGCTATAATTTTAAGGAGATTACAGCACAATATAATATACACTCTGCAGGTGCTACTTCCGGTCGCAACCGGGTTAATGCTTTGCGTAACAAATTGGAAGATAGAATGTTGATGATTGAAAATTTTCCAGCTCATAAGCAAAGGATTAAAAAATACGGCTTAAAAATAATTTTTCACTACATGTGGAAATCTTTGTTGCTTAAAAAGAGCTATAGCCAGGCCCTTTCAAAAAACAGAAAATTGGTGCTTAATTATCTAAATTGTTGAATTATCCTATAAAAGCAAAAATTTCTACTTGTTAAATTTGATTTAAAATAAACGGGTTATAGTTCTTAGGCTTTTAAAGTCTTTAATTTTGGCCCTTAAAATAGATATAATTATATGTTGGAACTATCAGGTAAGTCCATCCTTATAACCGGTGGTACCGGTTCTTTGGGAAAGGCTTTAACAGCGCATATGTTAAAGAACTCGCCCAATATCAAAAAATTGGTAATCTTTTCAAGAGATGAGCAAAAACAATTTGAAATGGCTCAGGAGTATCCTGTTTCAAAACACCCTCAAATTCGTTTTTTTATTGGAGATGTTAGAGATTTCGATAGGGTGAAGAGAGCTCTGAAAGGTATAGATTATGTTATTCATGCCGCCGCAATGAAACATGTTCCTATAGCAGAATACAATCCCATGGAATGTGTAAAAACTAACATCTTGGGTGCTGAGAATATCATTAATGCTTGCCTGGAGACGGAAGTAAGCCGGGTAGTTGCTTTGTCTACAGATAAAGCTGCTGCTCCAATCAATCTTTACGGCGCCACAAAGCTGGCATCAGATAAACTTTTTGTTGCAGCAAATAATATTACAGGCTGGAACCCTATAAAATTTTCTGTTGTGCGATACGGTAATGTAATGGGATCCAATGGTTCAGTAATTCCATTCTTCTTAAAAAGAAGGAAAGAAGGAGTACTTCCTATTACAGATCCTACGATGACAAGATTTAATATATCGCTTCAGGGAGGGGTGGATATGGTAATGCATGCCCTTGAAAATGCATGGGGAGGAGAAATATTTGTCCCTAAAATCCCTTCATATAAAATAACTGATATTGCTGAAGCTATTGGCCCAAATTGTGAGAAACCAGTTGTTGGTATTCGTCCGGGAGAAAAAATACATGAGGAAATGATAACATCATCAGATTCCCATTATACTTATGATCTGGGGCGGTATTATGCCATATTACCTACCACTCACAAGTGGAATAAAGAAGACTATCTTGAAAAATTTAACGCGAAGAAAGTTAAACCAGGTTTTCAATATAATTCAGGAGAGAATGAGGATTGGGAAACAGTAGATAATCTAAGGGCTTTAATTAAAGAACATGTAGATCCAACTTTTGAAGTAAAATAACTATTTGTATGAACAATCCGATTCCATATGGAAGGCAAAATATAACTGAAGAGGACATTTCTGCAGTTATTGATACTCTTAAATCTGATTATTTGACTCAGGGGCCTAAAGTTGCTGAATTCGAAAAAAACTTTGCGCAATATGTAGGTAGTGAATATGCAGTGGCAGTAGCTAATGGCACTGCCGCTCTTCATTTATGCGCACTTTCTCTTGGTGTCGAAAAGGGAGATAAAGTCATTACTACTCCTATTACTTTTGCGGCTTCTGCAAACTGTGTAAAATATGCCGGAGGTGAAGTGGTTTTTGCTGATATTGATCCTGAAACATATCTTATTGATATTGAAAATGTCAGGAAACTTTTGCAAGAATCTCCTGAAGGAACCTACAAAGGGATAATTCCAGTAGATTTTGCCGGCAGATCGGTAGATATGGAAGCTTTACAAAAGCTTGCAAAAGAATATAATTTATGGATTATTGAGGATGCCTGCCACGCACCAGGCGGTTTCTTTCTTGATAAGCAGAATAATAACCAAATCTGCGGGAATGGAAAATATGCAGATCTTGCGATTTTTTCTTTTCACCCTGTAAAACATATTGCCAGCGGGGAAGGGGGCATGATAACTACAGATGATGAAGAACTATATCAAAAACTACTTCAACTAAGAACGCATGGAATCGTAAAAGAAAAATCTCTTTATAAAAATTCTGTTGATCTCGCTGGAGGAAAAGATAATAGTTATCCTTTGTGGTACATGGAAATGCAGGAGCTGGGGTTTAATTACAGAATTACAGATTTTCAGGCAGCATTGGGAAACAGTCAGCTCCAGCGAGCCGATGAAGGATTAGTTGAAAGACGAAGAATTGCGCAGAACTATTACAATTTTTTTAAGGATAAAGCCTATGTTAAAGGTCAGTCGGGAGTAGTAAAGGGCCATGCCTATCACCTGTATATCTTAGAGGTTTCTGATCGTTTGGGGCTGTATAATTTTCTTCGGGAGAATAAGATTTATGCTCAAATTCACTATATCCCATGCCACCTAATGCCATATTACAGGCAATTCGGCTGGAAAGAAGGCGATTTTCCAAATGCTGAAAAATATTACAGACATTGTATAAGCCTTCCTATGTACCCTACTTTGAAGGAAGAGGAACAGGAATATGTTATTGAAAAGATAAACTCCTATTATGCTGCAAAGTAAAAAAATAGGATTAGGTACTGTACAATTCGGAATGGATTACGGCATCTCCAATGGGAGAGGACAGACTTCTAAGGAAGAAGTGCGTTCTATTTTAAACTGTGCCAGGAAAAATCAAATTAAGTTTTTAGATTCTGCTTCAGCATATGGAAATGCAGAAGAAATATTGGGGATATGCGGTGTTGAAGATTTTAATATTGTTTCAAAATTCATGCCTTCAGAAGAAGGCGTTTCTCTTCAGGAGCAATTAAACTCTTCTTTTGAAAAACTAAGGGTAGAATCTCTGTATGGATATTTGGCCCATCGGCCCTTAGCCCTTATTGATGAGCCCGATGCCTGGCAGGAGTTACTTGAATTGAAAAAAGCTGGGAAAATTGAAAAAATTGGATTTTCTCTAAACCAACCAGAGGAATTAGAAAAATTGCTGAATATTGGATTATTGCCGGATTTAGTTCAAGTTCCATATAATTATTTTGACAGAAGGTTTGAAAAGGCAATAGAAGACTTAAAAAATGGTGGTTGTGAAATACACACCAGGTCTGCTTTTTTGCAGGGACTCTTCTTTGTGGAACCAAGTAAGCTTTCCTCATTTTTCGACGAAATAAAATTAAATTTGGAAGAGATACAAAACAGGGAATCAAGCCTGGCAGGTGATCTTTTAAATTTTGTTTTATCTAATGAAATGATTGACAAGGTTATTATTGGAGTAGAGGACAAAAGTCAATTGGAGAATAACTTTCAAATGTTGAAAAGTGCTAAGGAATTACCTTTTTTAACTAAAGAAATTCCTGATAATATTTTAATTCCGTCGTTATGGCCAAAAAGATAAAGTTAGGAATCATTGGAATGAGCGAAGGGAATGGGCATCCGTATTCATGGAGTGCTATTTTTAATAGATATGATAAACAGGCAATGCTTAAATGTCCTTTTCCAGTTATTCCTGAATATCTTGCCGCTCAAGACTTTCCAAAAGATGGTTTATCCCATTTGGGAGAAGTCACACATATATGGACTCAAGATCCAAGAATTTCTAAGGAAGTAGCCGGGGCGTCAAATATTAAAAATATTGCCGAATCTTTGGAAGATATGACAGGACATGTAGATGCTGTTTTGCTGGCAAGGGATGATGCCAGTACACATTATGAAATGTCTTTACCTTTTTTAAAAGCAGGAATACCAATTTATATAGATAAACCTCTTGCTGTTTCCTGCCAGGAAGCAGAGAAGATATTAAAGTCTCAAAAGTATGAAGATCAAATTTTCACATGTTCCTCTCTTAGGTTTGCATCGGAATTAATTCTAACTGAAAGTCAAAAAAATAATTTAGGTAAGATTTTACATGTAGAAGGTGCCGTTCCAAAATACTGGGAAACTTACGCTGTGCACCTTATTGAACCAATTATTACGCAAATTCCAGATCGGGGAAAATTGTTAAAGGTGGTGCCTTTTGATAAAAACGGAATTAGGTTTGTCTTCATCGAATGGAAGAATATTTCAGCTTACCTAAAAGTTACCGGGGATGCTCCTACACCTCTTCAGATAAAATATTTCGGAACTAAAGCTAATCTCGAAACCAATTTTAGTGATTCATTTTCTTGTTTCCGTGAATCATTAAGAAAGTTTGTGGAAGTAGTTCAAGATAGAAGTAAAAATATTGCCAGAGAAGAAACAATGGAGATTGTAAAAATATTAGAAGAAGGAAATTTATGAAGACTGTTTTAATAACCGGAGGAAGTGGGAAAGTTGGATTTCAACTGGTACAGCATTTTTTAGAAAGAGAATTTGTGGTAATAACCACTACCAGGAACAAGGATAAATTTTTAAGAGAGAAAGAAGGTAGTTTAAATAATGGAAACAACCTATATGTTATAGAAGTTGATTTCTCTTCTGAAAATGCTATTACTTCTATTCTGCAATTTCTGAATAAAAAAGAAATAGAAATTAATAGTATTGTACATAACGCCCGTTCCCTAGAATATTTGAAAATTGAAGAGAATTATTCGGTAAGTAAAGAGAACTTCCATGGAGAATTTCATATGGATGTGGTTTTTCCATATCAATTGTCCCTGGAATTAAAGAAGTACAATTCTACTCTTGAAAATATAGTTTTTATTTCCTCTATGTATGGAGTTGTTGCTCCCACACCACATCTCTATGAGAAGTTTCATGAATCTTCTCCCGTTCATTATGGAGTATGTAAGGCGGCTCAAATACACCTTACAAAAGAATTGGCAGTGCGAATGGCTCCTGGTACACGGGTTAATTGCGTGAGTTTTGGAGGTATTAAAGGAAGAACTAATGAAGAATTCCTAAGAAGATATGAAAATCTGACTCCGCAAAAAAGAATGCTTGAAGAGGAAGATGTTGTTGGACCCGTTGATTTTCTTTTATCAGAAAAATCTGAAAGTATGACGGGACAAAATTTAATTATAGACGGAGGCTGGTCAGTATGGTAAAAGATAAAATTATAGCAGTTATTCCTGCCCGCGGTGGATCTAAGCGAATTCCTAAGAAGAATATTGTTCCCTTGTGTGGAAAACCAATGATTGTATGGACAATACAGGCAGCTTTAGAATCAAAATATATTTCTAAAGTTGTGGTAAGTACTGATGATGAGGAAATAGCCGAAGTCTCCCGTGAATATGGAGCAGAAGTCCCATTTTTAAGAGATCAGAATGCAGATGATCATTCCCCAATTAGCCTTGCAACCATCAGAACACTGGAGCAGCTGGAGGAAGTTAATATTATTGATCAGCAAATTGTGGTTCAGTTAATGGCAAATTGTCCATTGAGAAGTTCAAAAGATATAGATAAGGCCGTTGAAAATTTTATTTCCAAAAAATTACATTTCCAGATTAGTTCATTTAAATATGGCTGGATGAATCCGTGGTGGGCTCACAAAATTGATGAGGAAGGCAAAGCCATACCTGTTTTTGAAGAAAAAGAAAGGATGAAAAGGTCTCAGGATCAGCCTGATCTTTATTGTCCAACAGGGGCTATTTGGATTGCCGATATTCAGGAATTGAAAAGGGCAGAAACCTTTTATGGACCTGAATATAGATTTTTTCCGCTTCACTGGGTACAAGCTATAGATATAGATGAATATGAAGATTTAGAAATGGCAAAATATTTCTTGAAATAATGGATAAACCTTGCATTTTTATAAGAGCTGATGGCGGGTTGGAAATAGGCTTAGGTCATCTGGTGAGATGCATAGCCTTAGCTCAAATGCTAAAAGTGAAATACAAGTTCGAGTTTGTTTGCAAATCTATTCCTGAAAAATTTCAGGAGGAAATCACTTCACAAGGTTTTTCTGTGAGAATAATTTCCAGTGAGGAAGATTTTTTTGGGAAGCTGGTTCCGGGGACAATGGTAATCCTCGATCATTATGGGATGGATTCCGGCTACCAACAACGTATTAAGAGCAAGGAGAGTAAATTAGTTGTTATTGATGATTTACATGATAAAGAATTTTTTGCTGATATTATTATTAATCATTCTCCGGGAATAAACTCTCAGAATTATAACGCCCAGTCTTATACTAAATTTGCCCTGGGGTTAAATTATGCCCTTTTAAGGCCTCAGTTTCTACATGCAGCCAGGGAAGTTGTAACAAGAAACTCTAATGAAACAGTATTAATTTGTTTTGGAGGTAGTGATTTTTATAATCTAACGGAAAAATGCCTTACTGCTGTTATTCATTATAGTCAGTATAAGAGAGTAAATGTTGTTCTGGGTGCAGCATATGATAATGTGGAGAAAATTCAGGAGATAGCAGGAAATACTACGAATGTGAAGATATATCATGCAGTGGATGCTGAAGTTATGTTAGCTCTTATGCAAGATTCAGATGTTGCCATTGTGCCTTCAAGCGGAATTGTTTTTGAAGTAATTGCAGCCGGATGTTTGCCATTTATTACTTACTATGCTGAAAATCAAAAATTGTTGTTTGCATATTTAGTAGAAAAGAAAGGCTTTAAATTTTTTAATGGAATAGATTTTAATGAAGAAAGTTTTTTAAAGAATCTACAGCAATTGGAATATAGACAGGAGGAGTCTTACAACCAAATGAGAAAAGAAATAGGATCTTCTAAAGAGAACCATTTAAAGAATTTTGAATATCTGGAGGAAAAATAATGCTTTTTGATTCCAATATGTTCACCAGAATATTTATATTATAAAATCTAATCAAATATAATCATGGGGTATACCATAAATGCAGAAGAAGTACATATAGGTAAATATGTTACCATAGAAGATGGAGTCTTTATAGGGGACAAATTTGGAAAAAAAGCAAAAAAAGTAGTAATTGGTGATGGAGTTACCATAGGGAAAAATAGTCGCTTTTACTATCCCACACTGGAAATCGGGGACTACACCAATATTAATAACCATGCCTTTGGAAGTGGAGATAATTCTTGTAAAATAGGAAGTTGCTGCTGGTTTGGCCAAAACTGTATTCTGGATGCTGAAGGTGGTTTAGAGATTGGAAATGGTGTTGGAGTAGGAGCCTATTCCCAGTTATGGAGTCACATCAAATTTGGAGACACCTTACAGGGATGCAGATGGGATCAAAAGAAAAAATTAACGGTAGAGGATGATGTTTGGTTTGTGGGACATTGTATAGTTTCTCCAATAACTGCAAGAAAAAAGAGTATGGCAATGGTAGGTGCTGTTATTACCAAAGATATGGAAGAAAATCATGTTTATGCCGGTACTCCGGCTAAAGACATGACGAGCATTTTTGGAAATCAGTTTGAAGAAAGGTCTGTAGATAATAAGTTTGATACTATGCAGGAAGAGCTTGGAAAATTTAAAGAAGCTCATCCTGAATTTCAAAATGTAAATGACCACATTAAAATTATCAAGAATGAAAAGGAGTTGGAAGAAAAAGAAGGCGTTTCTTTTTTCAATGTAGCTGACAGGACATATAGTAAAACTTTGTCAGAAATTGAAAATAGTTTTATGAATTTCTTACTTGTTCAAATTAAATTCTATCCCAGATTATCCCCCCAAAGGAATTAAAGGCCTATATAAAAACTAATCCAGAGGGTTTGTCTGATGAAATTGCAACTAAGAAAGGTAGAAGAAAAAGATTGTCTACTGTTGTTTAAATGGATCAATGATCCTGAGGTTAGAAAAAATGCTTTAACTCCAAAGGAGATAGGTTGGGAGGAGCATCAGGAATGGTTCTCTAACAGAACGAGGAGTGAGAACACTAAATTATATATTCTTGAAAATGAAGCTGAACCCGTAGGACAGATTAGATTTGACTGGGAGAATGATTATTGGAAAATATCTTATTCTGTTGAAAAAAATTCCCGGGGACAGGGATTGGGTACTAAAATACTGGAGTTAGGATTAAATAAAATAGACGGTAAGGTTAAAGCCTGGGTTAAGGCTGATAATCCAAAGTCAAAAAAAATTTTTGAAAAATTAGGTTTTCACCAGGTGGCCCATTTACGGGAGAGTGTGGAATATGAACTTATTAAATGAAAAATTATATTATCCTTTCAGAGAAGCCATGGCATTATGAGATGTTCCAAAATCTTAAAGAAACATTTCCTGATTATAAATGGAATTTAATAACCAGTAAAGCAGAATTTCAACAGGATCGTTTGATAGAATTAAAACCGCATAAAATTTTCATACCGCATTGGTCGTATATCATTCCGGATGCGATATACGAAAATTTTGAATGTATAGTTTTTCACATGACGGACCTGCCATTTGGAAGAGGAGGAAGTCCTCTGCAGAATTTAATAGTGAGAGGGGAAGAAAAAACTAAAGTTTCTGCCTTAAAAGTTGAAAAAGGTTTAGACACAGGTCCTGTATACTTGAAAAAGGACCTGATGTTATATGGTACGGCTAAGGAAATTTTCATCCGTAGTACAGCTATAGTTGAAAAGATGATTAAAGAGATAATTTCGAATAGTCTTGAACCTGAAGAGCAAAAGGGAAAAATAACAGAGTTTAAAAGGAGAAAGCCTGAAGATGGAGATGTTTCCGAATTATCTGATTTAGCCAAAGTTTATGATTACATAAGAATGTTGGATTGTGAGGGATATCCGCCTGCTTTCTTTGAAAATGAAAATTTTAGATTTGAATTTACAAGAGCTTCAATTAAATCTGAAAACGAAATATTAGCAGATGTTAGAATCATTAAGAAATAAGAAAATTTTAGTAGTAGTTGCCCACCCAGATGACGAATTATTGGGACTTGGAGCTACAATGTATAAATTGATTAATGAGTATTCCTGCAAAGTCCGGGTTGTAATACTGGGAGAAGGAATTACTTCCCGATCAGAGATACATGATCAGTTAAAATGGAAGAGAGAGCTGGAGATTCATCGGGAAAATATCTTAAGCGCCCAGCGCGCAATTGGATATGATTCTGTGGGGATTTATGATTTTCCTGATAATAGATTTGATACTGTGGCTTTGCTTGATATTATAAAAGTAGTAGAAAAGGAGAAGGATAGGTTTGATCCTGGAGTTGTTTTTACGCATCATGGAGGAGATGTGAATGTAGATCACCAAAAAACATTTGAGGCAGTAATTACCTCATGCCGTCCTTTAGCGTCTGAAAGGGTTAAAACTATTATTGCATTTGAAACACCTTCAGGAACCGAATGGAGGGCAGCGACCGATCCGCGGCATTTTATTCCGAATTTCTTTGTTGAAGTGAGTGAAGAAGGGATTGAAGCAAAAATTAAGGGAATGGAAAGCTATGAATTTGAAAGGCGTAAATTTCCTCATCCAAGGTCCCCTAAAGCCTTAAAAATACAGGCACAACGTTGGGGTATTGTGGTAGGAGCATCATATGCAGAAGCTTTTTCAGTAGTACGAATTTTAAATTAGCAAGATGAAAATAGGAAGTTTTGAAATAAATGAAAATAGTGAAGTCTTTATAATAGCAGAGTTGTCTGCCAATCATAATGGAAGTTTAGAAACTGCCCTGGAAACTATAAAGGCAGCAAAGCGGGCAGGGGCTAATGCTATTAAATTACAGACTTACACTGCAGACACAATGACCCTTGATGTGCAAAAGGATGATTTTATGCTCAAGCAGGGCACCATTTGGGATGGAAAATATTTACATGACCTTTATAAAGAAGCTTATACACCCTGGGAGTGGCACAAAGAACTATTTAAGACTGCCGAAGAAGAAGGCCTAGTATGCTTTTCTTCTCCTTTTGATTTCTCGGCAGTAGAATTTTTAGAAGAACTTAATGCGCCCGCCTATAAAATTGCCTCCTTTGAAATAACAGATATTCCATTAATTGAAAAAGCTGCATCAAAGGGAAAACCAATAATTATTTCTACAGGAATAGCAGAGAAGGAGGATATAGAATTAGCCCTGGAAGCATGTCGCAGAGTTGGTAACCATGATGTGGCATTGTTAAAATGTACTTCCTCATATCCTGCTCCTATTGATGAAGCCAACATGAAGATGGTGAAAGATTTGGCAGAGCGGTATAGCGTGATTAGTGGGCTTTCTGACCACACTATTGGTAATACTGTTCCTGTTGTGGCAACCTCTCTTGGGGCAAAAATAATTGAAAAACACTTTATCCTGGACCGCTCTATAGGAGGTCCGGATGCCTCTTTTTCTATGAATGAGCAGGAGTTTAAAGATATGGTTGCAGCTGTGAGACAGGCAGAAAAAGCCATAGGAGAAGTAGATTATAATTTGACTGAAAAGCAAAAAAGTGGTCGTGAATTTTCTCGCTCACTGTATATCGCCGAGGATGTAAGTGCTGGTGAAGTTTTAACTGAAAAAAATTTAAGATCTGTTCGTCCTGGATATGGTTTACATCCAAAGCATTATTCAGAAATTTTAGGGAAGAAGGTGAATATGGATGTTGAAAAAGGTACAGCCTTAAACTGGGACATGCTGGAGAACTAATTTTCTTTTCAGGAAGAACAAACAATTACAATGAAGATCATTTTCTTTTGCCCGAATATTTTAAGGGATGCCCATAGACGAATTTTTCAGTTAGACAGATTAAAAGAAGAGAATTACGATTTTGTTTTTTTAGATGCCACTGCCTACTATAATAATTCAGCCACAGCAACAGATGAATTAATACTTAAAAACCGAAAAAAATGTAGCTCACTGGCAGATTTTAAGAATTTCCGCGAGCAGTTGCCTCAAGAACCAGCCTTATATGTTAGTTTCGATCAGTATATGCAGTTTGCTGCCCCGGTTCTGGATATTTTGGTTAGAAAAAAGGATAAAGTTCTAACCTATCATACAAAAAGATTTTCTTCAGTACATATTCCTTCCAGCTCCATCAGAAAATTCACAGATAATGCAATAAGAAAGTTAGATAAAGTTTTACCTCTTCACCTATTAAAACAATATTATAGACGCAGATATGGATTTTTTGTGCCAGATTATTTTTTGTGTAGTACATCTAACCTTGTACCAACTAAGATTTTTTTTAGTGTGAAAAGGAAAAACAGGATAATAGTACATTCTGATGATATTAATCATACCCTGGAGAATAAGCCAGCAGTGTTTGACACATCTAAAAAAGTTGGAGTATTTCTTGACCAGGTAATGCCGTACCAAACCATACTTCATCCTGGGATAGAACAGGAAACACCTCCTGTAGGATATAAGGAATACTATTATGAACAACTTGCAGGCTGCTTAAAAAGTTTAAAAAATGAACTGGATCTGGACGAGATTGTTATAGCCCTGCATCCTGATGCCGTTAAATTTGCAGATGAAGTTCAGGAAAGTTTCAAGAATTTTAGAACATTTATAGGAATGACTCATGAATTAATTCGTGATTCAGAAGTCGTATTTGCTCATAGCAGTACTGCACTTGGATGGGCTATTTACCATCAGAAACCAGTTGTTTTACTAAAAGAAGAATATTTAATGAGGCAATTAATGGGGAAGTATATTACTTTTTTTGAAGAGAATCTGGGTTTTGAAACCTATCCTATGGAGAATAAAAAAGAAAAAACAACCCCACAACTTTTAATTGATCATCAAAAATATAAAGATTACACAATGAAATTCTTAAAGGATAATAAGATTAGAGAGAATTCCTATTACTATGCTTTTAACTATATCAAAAAAGACATTTCAGGTTAGGAGTTTGAAGGGACAGAACTTAAAATACGGTGCATTTCGCTAATATTATGAATTTGATATGCAAGAAGGTGATTGTCCATATTAAAGGTTGTTCTCTGACACTATCA
>NZ_JAVRHQ010000022.1:0-76996 GCF_031846485.1 Autumnicola tepida | reverse complement strand
GTTTCAATCCTAGTTTTTCAATGGATATCTCTGGAAGTCTTCCCTAACTGAATTATAATCGTAGACTTTTACCTGTTTCAATCCTAGTTTTTCAATGGATATCTCTGGAAGAATAGAAAGCATTACCCGTTAATGGAAGGAATATCTGTTTCAATCCTAGTTTTTCAATGGATATCTCTGGAAGAAGAAAAATCTGTTATTGAAATTATTGCAGCCTGTTGTTTCAATCCTAGTTTTTCAATGGATATCTCTGGAAGTTGCCCCGGCCATAGAAAACAGCCAGCAAAAAGATTAGTTTCAATCCTAGTTTTTCAATGGATATCTCTGGAAGTAATGGCGTTTTGAGCTATTTGTGAGAGCATTTGAGTGTTTCAATCCTAGTTTTTCAATGGATATCTCTGGAAGTCTTTGCACCTCTACTTTTACCGTCCCAAAAACATATGTTTCAATCCTAGTTTTTCAATGGATATCTCTGGAAGTCTTAATAGAAATCACTAAATCATTTCCTTTTGCATGTTTCAATCCTAGTTTTTCAATGGATATCTCTGGAAGTTGTACAGAGGTATTTAAATCTGACATTACAGATTTGTTTCAATCCTAGTTTTTCAATGGATATCTCTGGAAGTTCTAACACTATACCCACAATGCAAGATTTGAATAGTTTCAATCCTAGTTTTTCAATGGATATCTCTGGAAGAATGGTTGCGACTGTAGGAGCGGCTTTTTCAGGGAGTTTCAATCCTAGTTTTTCAATGGATATCTCTGGAAGGTCAAAGATAATGAAGGAGCTGAATCTACAGATACAGGTTTCAATCCTAGTTTTTCAATGGATATCTCTGGAAGAAGAGGGGTGATCAGCACCCGGGAATATAACTGGCTGTTTCAATCCTAGTTTTTCAATGGATATCTCTGGAAGTGAAAGTCTGCATCGTTACCGGGCTATCACTTCAAAGTTTCAATCCTAGTTTTTCAATGGATATCTCTGGAAGAACTTCTATTTTGTTATGAATGGAGAAGAATTAACTTGTTTCAATCCTAGTTTTTCAATGGATATCTCTGGAAGAGCGCCAACTGAAATTGCATCGTCTTCTTCTAGTTCGGTTTCAATCCTAGTTTTTCAATGGATATCTCTGGAAGTCTTTCGTTTCCATTTGTTATATTTGAGTTATCATAAGTTTCAATCCTAGTTTTTCAATGGATATCTCTGGAAGAAAAGGCGAAAGAATATTCTTAGATGAATTGTTACCGTTTCAATCCTAGTTTTTCAATGGATATCTCTGGAAGAAGGGAAGCAAAAAGCGCGGCATTTGCAGTAGCCAAGTTTCAATCCTAGTTTTTCAATGGATATCTCTGGAAGAGTTCATAACAGCAGATATAGCCCTTCATGGTTCGGAGTTTCAATCCTAGTTTTTCAATGGATATCTCTGGAAGCAATGTCTATTGCGGCTCTCGACGTATCTATACATAGTTTCAATCCTAGTTTTTCAATGGATATCTCTGGAAGATCGCGAACGGTAAAAGGTTGTAATCCCTACTACATGTTTCAATCCTAGTTTTTCAATGGATATCTCTGGAAGAAGAGGACAATTATTTTGATAGCAGCATTCAGGTTGGTTTCAATCCTAGTTTTTCAATGGATATCTCTGGAAGTTTAGGTCGCAATGGTTAGCAACATCTGCAATACCTCGTTTCAATCCTAGTTTTTCAATGGATATCTCTGGAAGGCTTACAAGTTGTTTCTCTTCATTTGTAAGGCTGTCGTTTCAATCCTAGTTTTTCAATGGATATCTCTGGAAGCCTGATAGTTACCCGTGCTAACTTTGATTATCTTTTGTTTCAATCCTAGTTTTTCAATGGATATCTCTGGAAGTTATACTTATGAGGGGGACTTTAATTTCATTTCGGAGTTTCAATCCTAGTTTTTCAATGGATATCTCTGGAAGTAGGGAAAATAAGTCCATTGCACAGGCACGTGAGAAGTTTCAATCCTAGTTTTTCAATGGATATCTCTGGAAGTTTGAGTAGTCCAGAATATCTAATTTATTCTTGATGTTTCAATCCTAGTTTTTCAATGGATATCTCTGGAAGAACTTTTATATCATTAGGATAGTATTTTCTTCCGTGTTTCAATCCTAGTTTTTCAATGGATATCTCTGGAAGAAAGTTTAAAAAGCAATTCCCTGAAACAATAATATTGTTTCAATCCTAGTTTTTCAATGGATATCTCTGGAAGATCGTAAACCTCTGCAATTGCCCTCATAGCATCTCGTTTCAATCCTAGTTTTTCAATGGATATCTCTGGAAGTGCGTATGCGTCCATTTCTTTTCCGGTTGCATCTGCGTTTCAATCCTAGTTTTTCAATGGATATCTCTGGAAGAATAGTTTCAGCAAGGGACATTTTTTCGGTTTCTGTGTTTCAATCCTAGTTTTTCAATGGATATCTCTGGAAGTGAAGCCTGTAAGGATATATGCCTCTCTACAAATGCGTTTCAATCCTAGTTTTTCAATGGATATCTCTGGAAGCGCCAACTGAAATTGCATCGTCTTCTTCTAGTTCGGTTTCAATCCTAGTTTTTCAATGGATATCTCTGGAAGTATACTTCGGGAAATTGAAAACCGTAAAACCGATTAGTTTCAATCCTAGTTTTTCAATGGATATCTCTGGAAGAAACTTAACCAGCCATTCTTCGGTTAGTGGGATTGGGTTTCAATCCTAGTTTTTCAATGGATATCTCTGGAAGTTACCACAATTGAAGGAAGGGCAAGAGCCAGAAGTAGTTTCAATCCTAGTTTTTCAATGGATATCTCTGGAAGTTAAATAAGATGTTTGAGTATTTTGGCTACCATGTGTTTCAATCCTAGTTTTTCAATGGATATCTCTGGAAGGCTTCTGATTTTTTCATACCCGCTTCATCCAGCCATGTTTCAATCCTAGTTTTTCAATGGATATCTCTGGAAGAAGAAGATAATTACTTCGATAGCAGTATCCAGGTTGGTTTCAATCCTAGTTTTTCAATGGATATCTCTGGAAGAAGTCAAACGACTTAATCGCAGACCTTGAAACTTTTCGTTTCAATCCTAGTTTTTCAATGGATATCTCTGGAAGAGGTTTTTATTCTTTAGCCGATACCGCTAGCAGCGCATGTTTCAATCCTAGTTTTTCAATGGATATCTCTGGAAGCGGTACAAGGTAACGCTGTTATTTATATTTTTGCGCTGTTTCAATCCTAGTTTTTCAATGGATATCTCTGGAAGAATATTCCGGCCTGTTGCTTTACAAAGATTTTTCAAGTTTCAATCCTAGTTTTTCAATGGATATCTCTGGAAGACAGGCACAAGGTTATGCTTTAGATTCTGAAGTAAGTTTCAATCCTAGTTTTTCAATGGATATCTCTGGAAGAAGCGCTTCTCTATACTACTATCCCAGGTGCTCCAATGTTTCAATCCTAGTTTTTCAATGGATATCTCTGGAAGGGAAGAAGAGGCACGTTTAGCATGGGAAGAAGCTGAGTTTCAATCCTAGTTTTTCAATGGATATCTCTGGAAGACTATCGAAGGTACTTCAGAATGGCGTTGTGCTTTGTTTCAATCCTAGTTTTTCAATGGATATCTCTGGAAGAAAAAAGCTAATTATTCTGGATGATGAATTTGGAGGGTTTCAATCCTAGTTTTTCAATGGATATCTCTGGAAGGTAATTGCTGAATTAGAGAAAATGACCTATCAGCAAAGTTTCAATCCTAGTTTTTCAATGGATATCTCTGGAAGTTTATCGCACTCCCAAATGCTGTTAATCGGTCTGGTTTGTTTCAATCCTAGTTTTTCAATGGATATCTCTGGAAGAAAATAAATTCAAAGAATATTACGAACACAAAGGTGGGTTTCAATCCTAGTTTTTCAATGGATATCTCTGGAAGTCAGGAAGCCGCGATAAAAGCCAATGAAGAGGAATGTTTCAATCCTAGTTTTTCAATGGATATCTCTGGAAGAGCTAACAGAGTTTGTAGTACCGTAGTATAACTTTTTGTTTCAATCCTAGTTTTTCAATGGATATCTCTGGAAGTTAGACAACGGAAATGATGGGGAAATACTAATGACGTTTCAATCCTAGTTTTTCAATGGATATCTCTGGAAGAAAAAGGTTACGTTTCAGATGGCCGTGGAAAATTATGTTTCAATCCTAGTTTTTCAATGGATATCTCTGGAAGAGCCAACAGGGATTAATAGGTTTGAGCGATAATAAAGTTTCAATCCTAGTTTTTCAATGGATATCTCTGGAAGATTGCAATGGCCGATATTATATAGATTAGTGTTTGCAGTTTCAATCCTAGTTTTTCAATGGATATCTCTGGAAGTCAGCCACAAGGGGTTGCCACTTTAGATTCCAACGGGTTTCAATCCTAGTTTTTCAATGGATATCTCTGGAAGACAGTATTATGGCAATATAACAATAATAAGTGGGTGTTTCAATCCTAGTTTTTCAATGGATATCTCTGGAAGAAGAAATATTCAGGCCAGTTGCATTGCAGAAATTATGTTTCAATCCTAGTTTTTCAATGGATATCTCTGGAAGCCGAAACTTTCATATTGTATATTCGGGTACATTTCAGTTTCAATCCTAGTTTTTCAATGGATATCTCTGGAAGAATGAACTGGTAGAAAATTCAAGCGGCGGAGGTAGGTTTCAATCCTAGTTTTTCAATGGATATCTCTGGAAGCTTGCAATATCTAACTGCTCTTCTGAAGATTTTTCCCGTTTCAATCCTAGTTTTTCAATGGATATCTCTGGAAGTTTCTGTAAAGCGGATAAACGCTTTTCCCATCCTGAGTTTCAATCCTAGTTTTTCAATGGATATCTCTGGAAGCTTTTCGGCTTCCGCTTTAAATTATCTCTCAATTCGTTTCAATCCTAGTTTTTCAATGGATATCTCTGGAAGTTCTCCCCCTGTGGCGGTTATAGTAGAGCGCAAAGCAGTTTCAATCCTAGTTTTTCAATGGATATCTCTGGAAGAAAGAAATCATAGGCGATAACCCTGAATTATTAGCGTTTCAATCCTAGTTTTTCAATGGATATCTCTGGAAGCACCTGGGATAGTAGTATAGAGAAGCGCTTCCCCTTGTTTCAATCCTAGTTTTTCAATGGATATCTCTGGAAGACCTTAAAGGCACCTTGTTTGAACTTACAGAGCAGCGTTTCAATCCTAGTTTTTCAATGGATATCTCTGGAAGAAGTTTCTCTACTTTATAAACTTTCTCATTATAATCTCGTTTCAATCCTAGTTTTTCAATGGATATCTCTGGAAGGTGACAATGGAATAATCACAGATTTAGTTAATGGTAGTTTCAATCCTAGTTTTTCAATGGATATCTCTGGAAGAGGGATTAGGGATTTTACAAGTTGCTCAGCTACATCGTTTCAATCCTAGTTTTTCAATGGATATCTCTGGAAGTATATCCTTCTTCTCCATTATAATCTTCTTTAGAGAGTTTCAATCCTAGTTTTTCAATGGATATCTCTGGAAGTAGGAACTATTTTGCAGCAGAAATGCGAAACTGTAGGTTTCAATCCTAGTTTTTCAATGGATATCTCTGGAAGACTTACCAGTAGGAGCTACGAGGACAGAGACGGCAAGTTTCAATCCTAGTTTTTCAATGGATATCTCTGGAAGGCGATTCCTCCCAGATTTACAGTTTTTACAGCCTTTCGCAAGTGGTTTTCAATTCCTAATTTTCTTTTTATCAATATGTCAAAGAACCTGTTTGGTGGTTTTTTAAGCCGGTCTCCGTATTCCGAATGTGCTATGGTTGCTGTCATTAGAGCAGGTTTTAAAGTCAGGAAAAATAAATTTGTACCCGGAACTGCTATTTTATGCAAATATTCCGGTAGGTACAATTTACACATCTTTTCTTAACCCTGGTAGCCCTTGGAAACTTATTTCCCTGGATCACCTCAAGCATTTTATCCATACTATTCCTAATCTCAGACTTGGCATTTTCACCAATATTAACTTCAACTAATTTGTTTTTACTGCGTGTGTAGACCAAAAATCCTTTTTCAACTTTTCCGCCGTAAACTTCTTCAATTAAAATTGCATAACAGTAGAGTTGTTGTTTATAAGTCTCATAAACTCTATCCTTCCATTGCGCAAATTTGTAATCGAGTGGGGCATAGCTGCCATCGTTTAATTTTAGTACTTCATCTACTTTTCCTCGTAAGCCCTCTGTCCCAAGGTACTGGTCAAGCCATTTTTCTTTGACCCCGATTTTCTTTCTTAGATATTCCTTATTTCGTTCCAGTTTTTCGTTATGCACTTCCCTTCCTCTGTTTACTTTATAGAATTTATCTTCATACTGTGGGATGCGAAGCACATATTCAAAATAGGTATAGCGCGGGCAGTAGAGATATTCTATAATTTGGGAAGGATAAAAACTTTGCATTAGAAAAACAGGGCTTTTACTTCGTCGGTCACCAGTTTTTCATCAAAAGCCTGCCCCAACATACTGCAATCGTTTAACTGCTCTTTGTTCATTCTGAAAAGGTAAACTTTGTCAGATTCTTCATTAATGACTTTTTCTATCTGAAGTTCCAGGCTGTCCTTTTCGTTAGCCGTAAGGCTGCCCAGAAAACAAGAATATTGAACCCGGTAAAGCCCCGCCTGCTTGCAGGCCTTGGAAACAAAGTTTCTCGCACTGTTGTTTTTGATATCGTATAAAACCCAGGTGATCATTTTTATTTAATTAGTTGGTTAGCGACATTGTGAGCTTCCAGCTGCACCGCATTCAGGCGGGTTTGCAATCGCCCTTTATAGCGTATTTTATCACTGTCTAAATATTCCAGATAAGGAGAAACAAAAAAAGCTTTTCCTTCGGTATTTAAAGATACTCCTCCGGTGAATTGCTCAAAATAAGCTTTATTGATCTTTTTTCCGGTAAATAGCCTAAACACAAATTGTTCGGCATAAATACGGTACGGCTCTATAAAGTCATACACCAGGCTCTTAGAGTTATAATCGTCCCGGTGCATAAAACCCACAAAAGGGTCCAGACCAGCCAGCATCAATGCCCGCTCTATCCTGCTATACAAAATTCCGTAGGCGTAATTCAACATGGCATTGAATTCATCCTGAGCAGGCCTGAAACTTCTTCCTTTAAAAGCAAAAGCTTCGGGCATGCAGGTGGAAAGGGCTTCGAAGTAGTGCCTGCCGGCAGAACCTTCCCATCCTCTAAAAGATTCAGCTATTTCATTAATATTTTCTGCTTCAGCAGTATTAATCTTCTCCCGGAATTCCAAAATGGCATTTATTTTTTCATCAAGAAAAGCGTGCAAATTCTTGCGATGTTTTTTTAGGTCGTTTAAAAAATCAGCCTGATTTTCCAGTTTTTGAGTCAGCCACAATTTGATCCATTTAACGCCAGCTTTATTCAGCGAAGCTTTAAGTTGTTCTTTCCTGATCTTAGTGGTGCTGCCCAGTTTACTATGCCAGAAACGACCCATAGGATGACCGTCATTCTCTACCACTACAATATCGATATTGTGTTTTAATGCGAGGGCAATGGCATCTGTACTTAAAGCCGCGCCTTTAGACATTATAAAGGAAGAAACTTTATGTGCCGCAATATGGTTTACTTTAGGAGGCAGCTTTTTCTCTTCCCGAACTTTAATCTGGAACATCTCATCCTTAACATGAACGTAGGTGCCATAGGTATTTATAAAGATTTGCATTAGCTACGTTTTATAGTGCCGAAACCTCTGGAAACAGATTTGCCAAGGCCAATTTCATCAGGCAGTAGTGCATTAACGATAAATTTTCCCGAAAACGCGATCATTTTATTTTCTTTAAACCTGGTGCTTTTTTCCCGGAGGTCTACTTTAGCCATCAATCTTTCGTTTGTCCCCAGTTCTATACCAGTATTTCTAAAAAAACTAAGAATATGTCCTACCAGAATACTGTTTAGCATTTCTTCCTTTTCTTTTACCAACTTTAAATTTTGATATTTTGGATAGTTTTGCTGGTTTAAGGCCATCCAGAGGGTGGTGAACTCATACTCATGCAAAGAATCGCTGAACCCGGTTTCCACCGCCTTGCATTCAATGTTTTTAGCGTTAACGGAAAATTGTTGCCCGTTTATATCTATATTCTTGATTTTAAGGAACAGCTTTGGAAGCAGTTCGGCACCTTCATTAATGCCTATAAGTGTTGGAATTTTGTTGATGACCTTATATTGGATTTCGGGATACCTGTACCTAAAGCGCCCGTCTTCATAGTGGTTGTGCAATACCGGCGAATGTTCTTTGAAGAGATTTCCGAAGTAGCCACGCAATTTATGCGCATCCCTGGTTTGCAGCTTAATTTCCGGAAATTTAATTTGCGTAATCTGAAGTTGTTGAGTTGTGGTCATGTTAATCATAAAATTTCCTTGTTTTAGTGGATATTGTAATTTAGAAAGTATAAGCCATATTTTGCTCTATTAAATCTCGGTTATAACCTGTTTCGGTACTATATCGGAAACCTATTTCTTTTTTAGGTACAAGTAAGATATTTTCCTCATATTCATTCACTGTTTCCAAATCTTCACACAAATATTTCGGAACGGAAATTATATGCTGCTGGAATTTTAATTTCCAATCTTTATTATATTCTTCCCGGCTTATTTCGTTCATAATCTTTTGGAGATACTTTTCTAAAATTTCGGAAGCATCTTCATCTGTCTCTATGAAAACTGTGACATATCTGTCGGATTCTTCAATTATGCGAAAGGCAGAAACAGGCAGTTCTCTTTTTTCACCAGAATCATATTTTAATGTTTTCATGGATTTAAAAAAAGTGCGTGCGTCTGCAAAGGAGCTTTTTTCAGAAATCCCATCAAAATACGCCGTAATCAACTCTAAATATTCTTTTTCATAGAAGCAATTTTTCTGTTCCAATGATTTTTTTGCCTGGATATATGTTAACCGGCCATAAACCATCATTGTTGCTTTAACGTCAAAATCGATGATATAAAGCGGGGAATGCTTTTTTTTAATAGTATTATTTCTGTTGATTCTACCCGCTACCTGAATGATGGAATCAATAGGTCCAATATCCCTGAAGCCTAGGTCAAAATCCAAATCCACTCCTGCTTCAACCACTTGGGTCGCAATTAAAATAGGAGCTTTATGATTTTGGATATCTTCTTTTATGTTTCTTATTCGCTCAAGACGGTGGGCAGGAATTATATTAGTTGATAAGTAGTAAACTGGATTTCCTAAATTGTTTTCTTCTAAATAGATCCTGATTGTATCGAAAACTTCTATAGAACGTTTAACAGTATTGCAAACAATCAAACATGACTTTTCAGCATTCCATTTATCGGCAAAAATAGAATATATAAATTCTTGTGTTTTGTTTTCTTTTTCTTCCTTTAAAGCATTTAAAAGTGGATGAATTGAGGTTCGATTAAAAACCTCAAAAACTTCTTCATAATTAGTAAGCAGTTCTTTGGGGTTAACTTGTTCTCCTTCTGCGGTTAAAATCTCTTCTTGTGCCAATTCAAATATTTTGGGTCGTGTAGCTGTCATTAAAATGATGCGGGATTTTAAATATTTGGACAGGTAAAACAAAGAAGCGCCCAATAAGGGCATTTGGTCCAGGCGTAAGGTCTGTACTTCATCAAGGATGATGATGGAATTTGCAAAATGGTTAAACTTTTTCAGTAACTTATTGCGGTTGCCGATGAGCGTTTCAAAAAACTGAACAAAAGAAGTGATTACTACATCGGCCTGCCACGTGTCCAGTGCCATTAATTTTTGATCATAACCTTGCTCTGCGCCATCTACATTTTCTTTCTGGTCATTTTTTCCGAAAACATCTGCGTATTGATAATGTCCTAAGATGTTGATTTTTTGTGATTGTAAAACTTTACCGTATTCACTCAGCGCTTGTTCTATGATATTTATAAATGGCAAAGCGTAAATTATCCTGGACTCTACTCCTGAATATTTCTTGATCTTATCTTTAAGTTTTAATGAGAAATCCAGAGCCGTCATTGTTTTTCCAATACCAGTAGGCGCAGTTAACGTAAAGATAAAGTGCTCTAAAATATTAGGTTGTTCTAGATTAGAGATGACAATTGCCCTACAGTAGTTCCGCAATTCGTTGTTGCCAAGTTCAGCCAATTTTTTCTGCTGAAAATCAGGTTTTCCAAAACGATCATCAACTGAAGATGGTTTAATGGGTTTTAATTGATAGACAACAGTATCGGAAGCATCGAGTTTATCCCCTTCTATTAACAGGGAGAACAAATAATTGATCAGGAAATAATCTTGAATAAAAGCGTGTTTTTTACCCCAATACCTAAAACCCTTCCGCAGTTTTGTTTCTTCCGTATAGTAAACTAAATCCTGAAGTCTTTCAATTCCCAAATCTTTCTCGATTATTGGGAAGTTCTCAATTAAATCCTCTTTTTGTTTATTGATTATTCTTTTTAGATCATCATCTAACTTAGAAGGAATGTGAAGTATGTCAATCAGCGGACTGTGGTGTAAGAAAATAAGGTATAAGGCTAAAAGCGCCTTTTTCTCGTCGTTTTTCTCTAAATGATTATAAGCCACAAAACCTCCTAATCGCGCGTGTTGCTTTAATTTAAAATCTATAGGATCTTGCTTTAAAAGATAGTTTTGAAAATAGGAGGTATATTTCCCTAAATCGTGAAAATCCACCAGAATTGTTAAGATTTCTTTCAATTCCCTGTCCGTATATCCTAAGGATAAACCTTCGGCAAAATGAAATAAAGCTTTCTCCTTTACTCCATTTACATGAGCTTTTAACTCTTTTGAGCCCTCTGTAATTTCATTTTCATTTAATTTACTGTGGGAATAATAATTCATGCGTCCATAAATTGAATGTTCAGTTCGCCGGTATCATTTTTTAAAACATAATACGAGCCTTTTAACTTTACCCTAATGGGATGAGGTGTAATAGAGAACAGCAATCGGTTCATTTTGCGCACTTCCCGATTTCCATTGGCTATAAAATCTCCCGGGAGCATATCTTCTTCTACAAAGTTGTAATTCTGAAATTCTTCTTTGTTAAATTTTAAGTCTTCTACAAGTTCTACAGGTACCGCAGAATGAATCTGAACATATTGATTTGAATTTTTAACTTCTATTTGACTATCACTAAAAGTTTCAATAACTGATAAGCGTGCAGTGAAATTGGCTGTTCCCAGCGTGATATTGTACACCGGTTCTTGTTCTAAAAAATGGCTTTTAATCGATTCAAAAACCGTTTTCCCTTTATCAGTCGCCTTTACAAATACCTGATAAGCCACATCAGCTTTAGAAAGATCCCAAGCCGTGATTACTTCAAATGGAGTCTGAATACGGCCACCTTCACCACGAAAATCGGAAGACCAGTTTTTAGCCATGTCCCCCGTACTTTTAATGCTTAAAAAATTGAGCCGGTGGAAACTTTTCTTCAAAGGGTTGAGGACTCGAATGCCAATCTGAATATTTTCGGAAGCCAAATCTTCATAATAGGAATCCCTTGACCATCCCATTGCAGCGGCCACTATTCCCATAATGGTAGTACGTGGCGGTATAGAAAAACTAAAGGCAGTATTATTCGCGTAATACTTTCTGAAATGGCCCATTTTTCCGTTGATTTTAAAACTTAATATCTCCATAACAGTAGGTTTAATGTGAAACTTCTGTTACAGTGAAAAATCAAAATCGGCCGAGGTTTTTATAATTACTTCCTTGATTTTATGTTCCCCGTTTTTATCATGGGCGATCAAGCTTTTTAAAGCGGTTAAATCAATTGATAAATCCTTGAATTTCCGCACTTGTTTATCGGTAACTCCTTCTTTGGGTTCGGTTTCCACAAAGTTGCGCAAATCACCAAATTGCCCGTTTGAAACTCCTTCATTGTAAACGATTTCCAGGTAGAGTTTTGGGTATTGATTTAATTTGGAGCGCGTAGGCGAAGCCGGGATGCTTTCCCATATGGCTTTTCTGAATTCCAAAACATCATCCTGAGTAAGCCCGGTTGTTTTGGCAGCAGGTGCATTAATTGTTCCGTTAAAGCCTAGCAAACTGTAATGAACCCGATAATCTTTACCAAATGTACTGCTGTCATCGTTCATAATCGTAACAATAGAACTGGAGTCAATTAACTCCACTTTATTGAATGAATAGCCCCAATTTAATTGAATTGGACCGGTGTATGCTTTGGTAAACCCGCCTACAGCGAATGCGCTGCCAAACATTCTGATATCGAGGAATTTTTCTTTTACTAAATAAGCCAACAGCTCATAATTCACTTCTTTCTGCTTAAATTTTTTATCAGTAATGACTTTCCAAACACCTTCAGCATCTTTCTCTTTAGAGATTACCTCTTTGTAGACTATTAAAGCTTCAGGGTTGTTAGCAAACGCTCTTTCCAGCTCACCTTCATTTTCGATAGTTCTTTTTATAACAGCCTTTAGTTTGCTGTCTACACTTACTTTAGAATCTCCTTCCATATCCACAAAAACAACTTCATCGTTGTTACTTGCCTTTAGATAATCTCTAATAAAACGCTTAATGCGGGTATCGGTAACCAAATTGGTTTTGGTATCGTAATCCATTCTAGGTTTGTTTTCCTGATCGGGATCGCCGTTTGGGTTACACTGAATGGCTTCGTAAACAAATAGGAAATCGGAAGAGTTGGTAATGCTTGGTTTCATAATTAAGTATTTTGATTGATTTAAAGTGTTCCTTTTTCAGTAATTTCTTCTGCATCTTGTGCACCAACACCAAAAGAGTAGCCTGTCAAAAGAAAAAAGACAGCTTCCTGAGGGTTTAAGTTCCATGCATTAAAATTGAAGTGTTTTCCAAACTCATTATCCGTAAAAATCACTTTGCCCATAGCATTATATTGCTTGGCTTTTTCAATTAATGATATACGAAGCCGTTGTATATTTTCTTTATCCATCCCGTTGAAGTTCACCTTCTGGATAACGGTCTTGGTTTTACCTTTTTGGATATATTCAACAGTGTTGAGCATTCTTCCCAGATAAAACATGGCTTTTTGATCTGTATTCAAAGACATTTTAGTAAAGAATTCCTGAATGGCTTGATCATATTTATTTTCCAGTTTTCCTTGGATGGGATTAGTTTGGGAATCTTCCATATCGATTAAGTTTAGTTTTTTAAGGAATTGTATAAAGGCGTGGTATTTGAAAACGCTATCACGGACAGCAAAGTCGAAATAGTCGTTACTACTTTGTTGTACATTGGTATAGCTGCCATATCTACGGTAGTAATGGCAAAGTATGAGCTCTACAAAGTAATCATAAAGAATCTCGATGTTTACTTTTCTATTTTCAAGAATGGTTTTAAATAGCTCTAAAGCTTTATTCTTTTTTTCTTTGTCTTTTCGTAGTGGTATGACTTTAAAAACGGAATTAAAGTTTAAATTCCTTGGCACGCGTTCTTTGCTGTCATAATCATATTCAGTCATTACTTTGTCCCAATCCACAAAACTAGTCTCGCGAAATTCCCAGTTGACATCATTAAAAGCTTTAAGCAATTTGCTAATATGAAAGCTGCTTACATCTTTGATAATTTCTGTTGATTTGAAGAAATTACCATCAGACTCAAAAGCAATAAAATTTATCCAAAATACTTCATCATCCAGTTCTAGATTAACGTTTTTGGCAAACTCATCCAGACTGTTTATGTTGAAAAGGAGGTCTGATTTCTTATGCATTCCTTCCAAAGCCATTTCTAAATCGACTTTGGAATTTTGCATAAATTGGGGTACAATGACGTGATCTAAATTAGCAATACGTATTTTATATCCTTGATTTAATAAATAGCTTGATGCATAATCCAGTTTTTTCTGATTTTCAACGCTAACTTGATAATTGATAGAGAACTTCTTTTTATCAAAACCAGATGCATAATTTTTTGTTTCGGTTACAAACATTTTATTTAAGCTATACCGAGTTGTAAGATTTAGTTCTTTTACATCTTCATTTATTTTTCCGCTAGCATAGCAAAGTTTTTGTTTAGCCTTTTTAGGTTTTTCATCTTCCCTATCGCCAAAATATGAGTATTCTAAAAATGTTCTGTAATTTGAGATTTCAGAAAACAAAATCGGCTCATGATATCCAAAATCTACTGATTTTATATACGTTTCGAGAAAAACAATTTTTTCATTTCTGGAAAGTCCAAATCTTTCATTTATTGTTTTAATGTTGATAGTTTTTTTGTCTGGATCGGTTGTTCTTTCTATGAAAACCTCTTTTAGAAGTAATAGTTCAGTCAACAATCTTTTTAAATGATCGTCAAGCAATGACGGTTTTTCATTTTCAATAGCCTCAATTAAATTTCCACTATCTGCCATGCTACCATCTTTCCCGAAAAAACTTTGAAATATCCTGCCTAGTCTTTTTGAAATGCCTGAACTGCAAATAGCCTTACTATTGGACCCTTTCATTTTATTTCCTAAAGCCATTCTAACATCCTTCTCATTATATTCCCTTAAATTTTCTTGGTCGATAATAACGTCTCTAGTATCTAGATCAAGAATTATGGGCAGCGTGAAGTTTTGTACTGGATTCCCGTTTTTATCTTTTCTCTCAACCTTTGGGAATTCCAAAAATCGATCCCATTCACTTTTTCCCTGGCTTTGCCATTCCCCAATTTTAAGAAGTGTGTCTAGCATATTATCATGAATTTTTGTTATAGCTACTCTTAGAAAGCATATTCTAAAATAAGCTGTCCTTTATTGGTGCCATTATGGAAAACCGTAATGATCTTACTATAAGGAAATCAGAAATTTCCCCTCATCTTAATTTTTTTAATAAAGCAATCATACCTTAGATGAAAACTCGTAGGGGAATTTTTATCGGAAGGAAGTACATATTTACTAAAATTATCTTAATATTCCTACAGGAAATTTTTGTGCTTAAAATATTAGAATTAAAAAGAATAAGAGTAGTTTGAAAGGTATACTTAATACAAGTACATAGCTATTCTGCTAGGAGGAAGATTTTTCACAGTGCTAATTAGCTCAAGATCGAATATTCAGTTAATTGCTTAGAAGAGTGACTTGAGAGTAAAAGCAGGGGCTGTTTATAAAGGTGTCTAAGGGATGATTAAATTACTCCTTCAAATCCTGTAGAGGAAAATAAAAGTCAAACAATTCTCTGGGATGAATTTCTAGGCCTTTGGCAAGTTCAATAATTGTAGAAAGTGTGATATTTCTTTTACCCTTTTCGATTTTATTTAAATCTGCGTAATCTAAATCGCATTTCTGTGATAACGACCTAAAACTTAAATTTTTACTCTGACGAATCTTACCAAGATTATGTCCAAATTGAAGTAAAAAATTTTCTTTATAATTTTTATCCTGCATTGTAGCCCTATCTACAACCAAGGTGACGAAAAATTCTACAAATGATGTTGGTTTATATTACAACGTAAAATAATTATTTATATATTTACCTCATATTAATATATTTGCGAAACTTCTTTAAGTAAAATATTAGAAGCATTCGCTTTGAGTCTTGTATCAGAAAACTGGTAATTTTAAGGAACGAGATGATAAGTGATAATGCTCACGACCCGGGCGTGGGCTTACTTGTCGTTCCATGGTATACCAGTACCTCTGATACAATAAGTAAAGTCCCATGCCCTTACTTTTAAGGACTTCTTTTCAAAGCTATCTTCTCTCAATTTCTTATAAGAATTCGCATAAGCTAATTCAGTTTAATTCTGGTGGTAATTTCCTCCGGCTTAAAAGCGACTGCTTATGTTACAGCGTATTTTTGATTTACTAAAACAAGGTCATCCCGATGCTTTAGAGCTTATCTATGCCAAATACCAGCGCAGGATCTTTTGGGTAGGAAAGCAATTAATTCGTGATGAGTTTGTCATTGAGACCATCCTTCAGGATACTTTTTTAAAACTCTGGGAGAAAAGAGAAGGTATTGAACGACCCGAACATATTTATTTTTTCCTGCGCTATGTGATGAAACGGGAGTGTACCTACTACTATTGTCGGCCCAAAAATGACTTTTACAGGAACATCAACAGGCTGGAATTTTATGAGGACTACCAGGAACATATGCATGGTTATGACCCACAGAAGGAAGATGAGCATTTAGTAGACCAGGAAGCAGATCAAGAAGCCTTTGACAGGATTAGAAGCATTTTCCCGTTGCTCAGCGCCGAAAGAAGACACCTGATTAAACTCTGCTTAAAATATGGTTTTCAGTATAAAGCCATTGCCAATGTCATGGGGACCAGTATTACCTATACTAGCAATGAGGTAAAGAGAGCCATTGAAGACATTAAAGAGATTATCCACACGGGCAGTACGCTGAATGCAAAAACAAAACCAGTGGTGACTGTAAAGATTGAGGGTACCATGACTAAGGAGCAGGAAAAGGTATTGCAGCTACGTACGGAAAAGCATTATTCTTTTGCTTCCATAGCCCGAGAGCTCAATCTATCCAAAAAGGAAGTGCACAAAGAATTTATGGCCGCCTATAAACTGATGCAGGA
Organism: Autumnicola tepida; assembly: GCF_031846485.1. Taxonomy (NCBI): domain Bacteria; kingdom Pseudomonadati; phylum Bacteroidota; class Flavobacteriia; order Flavobacteriales; family Flavobacteriaceae; genus Autumnicola; species Autumnicola tepida. The sequence continues at coordinate 60,463 of NZ_JAVRHQ010000022.1, read as the reverse complement.
GAAACACGAGCAGCAACTTAAATCAGCCTAAACATGGTAAAGTCCACAATGAAACTTACCCGGAGGATCCAGCTGCTGGTTGATCTGCCTTCTAAAGAAGAACGAAAGGAGGCCATGAATAAGCTTTACCTGTGGCGCAATAGATGCTACAGGGCGGCAAACCTAATTGTTTCCCATTTGTATGTTCAGGAAATGGTCCAGGAGTTCTTTTATTTATCGGAAGGGGTGAAGTATAAACTTGTTGATGAAAAGAAAGATGAGCTTGGTATTTTCAACCGTTCCAGGATCAATTGCACTTACCGGATGGTTTCCGATCGTTTTAAAGGGGAAATGCCCACCAATATTTTAACCAACCTGAATAGCATCATCTTAAGTTCCTTCAAACAAAACAGGGAGGAATACTGGAGCGGGGAGCGTTCCTTACATAACTATAAAAGAAGTATGGCTTTTCCCTTCGATATGGAAGGGGTTTGCGGATTACATTTTAATCCTGATAAAAAAGCCTTCTGCTTTAAATTCTTTTCCATTCCCATGAAGACTTATTTAGGCAGGGACTTTAACGATAAATGGGAACTAATGCATCAGCTGGTTAGCGGTGAGCTGAAAATGCGAACTTCCCATCTCAAAATAAAAAATGGGAAGATCTTTATGCTGGCCACCTTTGAAGTGGAGAAAGAAAAGCATGAACTAAGACCGGAAGTGATCGCAGAAGCCACCTTGTCCCTGGAGTATCCCATTGTAGTAAAAATAGGAACAGCAAAACTTACTATTGGAACAAGGGAAGAATTTTTATACCGAAGGTTAGCCATACAAGCTGCCTTCAAAAGGACACGGGAAGGAGTTGCATATGCCAGATCAGGAAATGGACGGAAGCGAAAGACAAAGGCCCTGGAGCGGTTTCGGGATAAGGAAAGAGATTATGTAAACAACCGTCTGCATGTTTATAGCAGGAAGTTAATCGACTTCTGCGTAAAACACCAGGCAGGCACATTGGTTTTATTGGACCAGGAAAAGAAAATAGAACTGGCCAGAGAGGAAGCTTTTGTACTGCGGAACTGGAGTTATTATGATTTAACCACCAAAATAAAATACAAAGCCGAGAAAGCCGCTATTGAACTGATTGTAGATTAAACATCGAATTAAGAGGGTGCTTGTACACCCGCAAGGTGAGGTCAACGGGGGCACTCACTAAATGCGCTAAGCATATACAACGCGTGAGCTCCGTTTAATTTTTACTGATAACAAATTTATGCAAGTATAAGTAGGTAAATCCAGAGAAGGTTTGCTGAAAATTAATTGAATGGATTAACGAGGGTGCCTGTACACCCATAAGGTGAGGTGCACAGAAGGCTCACTAAATGCGAATAAGCATATACAGTGGCGTGGGTTGTTCTTTTTATTGAACCTACAAATAAGAAAAATACTATTGCTTATTTTATATGTTCTCTTTAAATAAGAAAAAAAGTCACTTAAATAGTTTTTATTAATCACTAAATATAATCCTTGAGGTCCACAAAATTCTGCCCCCAAATCTACCATAACTTACCTGCGCAAGGTTCCTGTGCTGTTTTTATAGCGTACGGGAAGTTAAGCGTGAAATAAAAACAGCATAGGGCGCATCCTAATTATGTTTTTACTGTAAATTTTTGCCTGTTTTCACGGGTTTCCAGAGGATTTACTGTAGATTATAATTAATTTGCGCAGGGTGAATTGTCATGACAAATCCTACTTTTTATCTTCCAGCCACTGGCAATATTCCTCTTTAATTTCAGGATATGTAGCAAAGAAATCCTGTTGCAGCTGATTTTCTGATTCTGAAATCATCCGGTAAATTTTGAAGTTTTCTTCCTGTTGTGCATTGGCAGCATAGCCAAAATATCCGACCATTCCCAAGGGAGTTATTCAGAGTACCAGAAATAGGACAAGCAGGTGATTAGGAATAAGCTTGAAATTTTTTAGTTCTTATCTGGAAGGGCCCAGAGTTGCCAATGCGCTGATAATCTGGGGGATTGATATTTATGACAACCGCATTCATTATACTATGAATACAATATGAAATTGGTCTCCCTGTAACTTGCTGATTCATTGAATTTTAAATCAGTATACTCAATGCATAAGGGGTGCGGATGACTTCGTATTTCCGGGATTGAAAGTTGTTGATTTAAATGATAAAAAACAAATATGATTTATTCATCCTATTTAATAGGCAAAAGACAGATAAAGCACAAAATAGTGTAGTGGAATTTTAATTTAAACATATGAACATGTTTTTCAGCAGATCATTTTCATAAAGTAAGATAAAGCTTACCCTGAAATATATCCAAAATTTCTCCCCTCGTTAATTATATAAATACCATATTCTTTAAAAGTGCTACTTCACAGTAATAATTGCACGCCGAAAAGCAAAGAGATTTGGTTCCCCGTCATCCTGAAGTTTGAGTATAACATGAATAGTCTTACCACCAGCATCTTCTGGAATTCCAATAGCGGCTAATTCTGATGAACTATTTTGAATGTTAACAGATCCATTATAGGAACTGGGTTCGTCATAATAGGACCAGGAGTATTTAATAGTATTGCCATCAGGATCGGTGGAACCCGCTGCGCTTAGTTCAACCCTTGAACCGGAAACGGCTTTTATTTCCACTACCTTCTTTGTTTTATCTCCGTTCAATACAGCTACAGGATGATGGTTGGCATCTGAATAATCATCGGTAATACTCCAGTCCATCCGGGCCGCAAAATCATTGTTGTAAGCTTCGCTCCATCGTTTTATCGCTTCCGATCCTTCTGAGGTGTTTCCGTACATATAATAAGGATCATATTTTGTTTCGTTCTCTTTTTCCACACAAGACATGCTCCGGATACCTGCTTTTTTGACAAAGCTAAAGCGGCCACCCCAGCCACCCTGATCAATCTGCTCTGGGTTATTAAGCCCTGTAGGATATACATGCATAAATGCAGGAGTATCACCTTCAGTAGCATATTTGCGGTCTGGATAGGCAGTACCCAAGGGGCCATGACTTTGGATATGATAATCGATATATTCATCAGATGGAGCCCATCCGTAAACTTCAGTGGCACGTATATAGAATACTTCCGGAAAGTTTTTGGCGATCCAGGCACCCGAATCACCCTGACCAAGAATATCAAACAGGCGCAATTTGGAAAGGAATTTTTCCAGTTCAGCCGGAGATCGGGTTTCCCGTACCTTCCAAATAGCCTGGGCGACAGTGTTCATGCCTCCCCACCCCATCACCCAGACCGGGCGCGGATCATCTTTATCTACTGTCTGGATAATTAATTCAGAACCGGGACTATCTCTACCTGTCCCTACATCACCCATTCCATATTCATCCTGTCCCATTACAGAAATAGATTCTAAATACTCTGGTGAAGGGTATCCGTTAGCATGGATTTTGAGATTAGGGTATGCCTGCGAATAAGCTTCGATAAGCTTATCCAACATATCAGTATTGTTCTGCGACTTTTTCCAACATCCGGTGGCTACGATTAAACCTTCAATATCAAATTCGTTTGCACTTACCAACTGACGCACCATAGATTGTTCATCGTCTGGATCTGCCCCCAAATCGGTTGTATTGATTATCCTCGGTTTATAAATATGACTTTTGTTTTCTTTGTCTTGAGCGGAGAGTGGCTGAAGGAAGAGTAATAGCAAAAAAGAAGAAAATATGATTTTAGAAGAAACTGATTTCATGGGAAAATAATTAATAAAAATTTTAAGCTGCTAATTACAAAAAATGGGAACTAGATTTTTCAATATAAAAATAATTTATTCTATTGTTCTAATTACGCAACCGATTGCGTTATATTTAGACTAAATTAATTACATCATGAAATATTATTTAATACTTCTCCTATTAGTTCCAAATCTCTTAAGCTCTCAAATAAATATTAACACATCGGAAAAAGAGACAAAGAACTTTCCAATTGTTTCTAGTTCTGGAGAAGCTACGATTTTATTTGATCCCTCTGAGAACATCCTGATAAAGAAATCAGCTGAATTTTTAGCGGAAGACATTAAGAAAATTACTGACAGGAAACCTACTATATCTCAGGCACGGGAAATATCAGATAGCAATATGATAATTTTAGCTACTGTAGGGAAAAGCAGTTTAGTTAACGAGTTAATCGATAAGGGGAGAATAAATGTTGATCCTATAAAAGGGCAATGGGAACGTTTTATTATACAAACTATTAAAGATCCTTTTCCTGGTGTGAAGAATGCACTGGTTATTATAGGAAGTGACAGAAGAGGAGTTGCTTACGGAGTCTTCAGTCTATCTGAAAAAATGGGAGTCTCACCCTGGTACTATTGGGCAGATGTACCCCCTAAAAAGAGTAACTTCTTAAGTTTGGAACCACTTGAATATGTTTCTGATGCTCCCTCTGTCAAGTATAGAGGAATATTCTTAAATGATGAATCTCCGGCATTAAGAAACTGGGCAAAAGAGAAGTTTGGGGGATTCAACCATAAATTTTATGAAAAAGTCTACGAATTATTACTGCGGAAAAAGGCCAACTTTCTATGGCCTGCAATGTGGCTACCTACAGTTTTTGCTGAAGATGACCCCTCAAATCCTAAAGTTGCCGATGAGTATGGAATAGTAATTTCCACCAGCCATCACGAGCCTCTGATGCGCGCGCATGATGAATGGGGACGCTACGGAGGTGGTGCGTGGAACTATGATACCAATAAAGAAAAACTTCAGGAGTTCTGGAAAGGTGGTGTTGAGCGTATGAGGGATTATGAAAGTGTGGTTACGGTTGGAATGCGTGGAGATGGTGACGAAGCCATGAGTGAGAGTGCCGCCGTAGACCTACTTCAGACTATTATATCTGATCAACGGGAAATAATAGCTGATGTCACCGGAAAACCCGCTGAAGAAACTCCACAGGTTTGGGCTATTTATAAAGAAGTTCAGGAGTATTATGATAAAGGGATGCGGGTAGATGATGATATTATTATTCTGTTTAGTGACGACAACTGGGGTAACATTAGAATATTACCCAAAAAGGAAGATAGTACCTACGAAGGTGGTTTCGGAATGTACTATCATTTTGATTATGTGGGAGCACCTGTATCTTATAGATGGCAAAACGTTACTCAACTAGAACGTGTATGGGAACAGATGAAATTAACGTATGAATGGGGGGTGGATGAATTGTGGATAGCTAATGTGGGAGACATCAAGCCAATGGAACTACCTATCAGCTTTTTCCTGGATATGGCTTGGGATGTTGACAGTACAAATGCAGATAACCTTCCAGAGTATTATGTGGACTGGTCAACACAACAATTTGGAAGTAAACACGCAGCTGACATAGCTGAAATTCTTTTATTGTATACTAAATATAATGCAAGGAGAACTCCGGAAATGCTAACTCCGGAAACGTATAGTATTGAAAACTACCGGGAAGCAGACAGAATTATAAACGAATTTAGAAAGTTAATTGCAAAAAGTGTGGCAGTATTAACGGAACTTCCTACAAACTATAAAGCTGCTTATCAGCAGCTTGTTCATGCCCCATTAGAAATGTCCGCGAATGTTAATGAAATGTACATAGCTGGAGCGAAAAATAAATTTTACGCTGAACTGGGTGCAACGGTTGCAAATCGATATGCTGATACAGTAAAAGAACTTTTTGAAAAAGACGTAAATTTAACCAGGAAGTTCCATGAAGAAATAGCTGATGGAAAATGGAATCACATGATGTCTCAAACTCATATAGGATACACCAGTTGGAATCATCCACCAGCCAATAAAATGCCTGCAGTGACGTATATTCAGGAACGGGATACCGCTATACTGGGATATACTCTTGAATATGGCACTGAGCCTTCCTGGGGTGGCTTTAGCGTAGAAGGTGATGGATTGTATAGTGAATCCTTTTCGGCCTTTGATCCTGTTAATGATCAAAAGTACTACATCGAAATCTTCAACAGAGGAAATAATGACCTAACTTATGAGATCAATACTGAAGATGAATGGATAAATCTTTCCTCAAATAAAGGTACAATTCAATATACCGAGAAAATAGATGTAAGCATAGATTGGGAAAATGTTCCCAAAGGGTCTTCAGAGGGTGAAATAGAAATTTCCAGTAAAGGGCAAAATTACACAGTAGAAGTGCCGATCAAAATGGACCCCCCGAAAGTTGCAGGTTTTGTAGAAAACAACGGAGTAATTGCTATTGAAGCTGAAAATTTCTCTCGTAATAAAGAAGGTGAAAGTGTTTCCTGGAAAGTGGTTCCTAATTTAGGTCGCACCGGTTCTTCAATTCTTGTTGATCCTATGGATGCGGAAAGGCAGGAGCCAAATGCAAAAACCGCCATAGTTGAATATAAATTTACCACGTTTGAAGATGCAAACCTGAGAGTTGAAACTTATGTTTCTCCAACTCAAAATTACCAGAAAAATGAAGGATTAAAATTTGCGATTGCCATCGATGACGAGGAACCACAAATAATTAACATCAACGAAGGTGAAATTAAACCCGACTGGGAATATGCAGATTGGTGGACCAAATCAGTTGCTGATCATATCAAGAAAAGCATTTCTGAACATAAAGAAATAAAAGCTGGTGTCCATACTTTAAAAGTTTGGGCGATGGACCCGGGAATAGTTATTCAGAAATTCGTTTTAGACGCAGGAGGCTTAAAGCCAAGCTATTTAGGTCCTCCAGAAAGTAGATTTATTGATTAGAATAGTATTCTAAAGTTGTAGAAATTTATAGCCCCCAAATTCTACCATAATCTTTAGATTAGTCTTCCTCTAAAATTTAATCAAAAGTAAAAATTATGCTCATAGTTGTCTGACCTTTAGAGCTTTGATTTGAACTCTTGATCTCAGGAAAGTGAATAACTTTGATTAATTCAAAAAGAGAATGGGGTGAACTTTTACCAGATATAGGTTAATGCCCCAAGGTTAGTATTAGTCCCCATTCTCTTCTAATCAGGTTACAAGGACCAAATAGAATATCAGGAATTACCTTGTAAAGGTTTTAGTCAACGTGACCATTTTAAACCTCTCAAAATTATGAAAATCAAGGAAACTACTGGTATCGATGTCAGTAAATTGACCTTAGATGTTTGCATCCAAAGCAACAAACAATTAGCAACTTTCGAAAATTCTTATGAAGGTTTTGAAAAACTAATCAAGTGGGTATATAAGTCCAGTCCCCATCCGAGGGAGTGTGTTTTCTTTGCCTTTGAGCATACGGGGCTTTATTCGGAACAGTTGTCCATATATCTTTCCAGAAAGGGAATTTCCTATGCTATTGTGCCTGGGTTGGAAATCAAACGTTCCTTAGGTATTGCCAGAGGCAAGGATGATAAAATAGATGCCTCCCGGATTGCCCTTTATGCTCATCGGTTAAGAGATGAAATTAAGCCTTGCACCGCTCCCTTAAAAGAAATATCTTTTTTAAAGAAAATGTTGTCTTTAAGAGATCGTCTGGTTAGGCAGAGGTCTGGATATAAAGTAAGCTTAAGAGAGCAGGAGAGACTACTGGACCAAGCAGATTACCAGCTTCTATTCAGGGTTCAACGGAAGCTGATAAAGGAACTTTCAGAACAGATAAAGGAAGTTGAAACGGAAATGAAAACTATAGTTCAAAACAATATGAAGCTCCGGCATATATTTACTCTTTTGATTAGTATAAAAGGTATCGGAAAACAATCTGCCCTGTGCTTGATCGTGTATACTGAAGCCTTCACAAAGTTTAATAATTCCAGACAATTTGCTGCCTATTGCGGTATAGCACCTTTCCCCAACCGATCCGGCACCAGTCTCCTAAGGAAAACTCAGGTTAGCCATCTGGCCAACAAAAGAATGAAAACCCTTCTTGACATGTGCGCCAATTCTTCCATCCAGCACAACAAGGAAATAAGTGAATATTATCAACGCCGTGTATCAGAAGGTAAGAACAAAACAAGTACTATAAATATTATTAGAAATAAATTGATTTCACGGGCATTTGCCGTCATACAAAGAGATAGCCCATATGTAAATCTTTGGAGGCATGCATCATAAAATATTTTTTCCTCAATATCGCCCCTCACAAAATTACGGGGTGTATTGAGGAAAAAATATTCAATTCTATTAAATTAGTTGGAAATTAGTTTGGAAAGATCATAGAATACTAACCTGCGCAAGGTTCCTGTGCTGTTTTTATAGCGTACGGGAAGTTAAGCGTGCCTGCCTGCCGCTCCGAATGAGGAGGGGCAGACAGGAAATAAAAACAGCATAGGGCGCATCCTAATTATGTTTTTACTGTAAATTTTTGCCTGTTTTCAAGGGTTTCCAGAGGATTTACTGTAGATTATAATTAATTTGCGCAGGGTGAATTGTCATGACAAATCCTACTTTTTATCTTCCAGCCACTGGCAATATTCCTCTTTAATTTCAGGATATGTAGCAAAGAAATCCTGTTGCAGCTGATTTTCTGATTCTGAAATCATCCGGTAAATTTTGAAGTTTTCTTCCTGTTGTGCATTAGCAGAATAGCCAAAATATCCGACCATTCCCAAAGCAGTTATACCAAGTACGGCAAAAAGGACAAGGAGGTAATCTGGAATAAGCCGGACGTTGTATAGTTTTTTATCAATGCTCCTCAGGATTTCATCCCTTTCCTGGTTTTGCACTTCCTGTTTTTCCAGAAATATGGCCAGTTGGTTTTCCAGCGCTTCGGTGCTGATAGGAATACTTAGCTCAAATAATTGCCTGGAAAGCAGTTGAAGCTGTAGCACAGCTTTTTTAAAATCGGCCATTTCATCGGCCATCAGTTCCATGATTTCATCTAGTTTTTTCATCGCTTAAATTTTAATATCCCATGCCTATTCCGGTATCCCTTACTATTTTTATAGCCCCTTTTACCAGTTCTTTGGCTATTTTGGTGGTTAAATTAGCGCTCAGGTGTACGGTTTGGTTGAGTAGTTCAAGGCTTTTCGGTGCTTCCTTTAATAAAGTAAAACTCCTGTTTTGTGAGATTTGAGCAATAAGCCTGTTGCCACTCATATCCCGGTGGACCGCACTCGCTTTTAGGTTCACCCCTTTATACTCAATCCGAAAGCCCTGCAGCTGGTTGGACTTGTTAATAGTGGGAATAACATTCACTTTATGATCTTTCATTTTATGGATATACTCATCCAAAGATTTTGGCCTTGTTCCCAGAACCTTATCATGAAGGTTTTTGATCTCGTGCCGGATTCCTTTTAATTCCAGGAGCCTTTCGTTTTGCACTTCCTGAACTCTTGTAAGGCCTAATTCGTTGGCCACATGATCTGCGGCCAGCTGGCTTCGTTTTCCGATAAAATTGTCTTTATAGACATCTCCTGAAAGGCTGATCCTGTTGGCATAAATATGAATATGGGTATGTGCTTTATCCCTATGAACAAAACCAATCGCCTGGTGGTTTTGTAGGTTCATCTTTTTTAAAAATTCCTGGGCAATTTCTCCCAGCTTTTTTGAAGTCATGTCCTTTCCATCTTCAATAGTGGGACTGACTACAAAACTTAAGGTGTTATTGGTGCAACGCTGGTTTTGAGACTGGATGATCTTAAATTCTTCAGTGATCTCAGCGGGAGTATCTCCCGCTAAAAGTTCTTTTAAAACCACTTCTGCTTCTTTCTCCTGGTTCCAGCCATAGTCTAAAGAGGCCCTTGTCCTGGAAATGGCATGTCCTTTCCCGATCATTTTTTAAAGTTTTTAAGATGAATTCTGATTTCTTCCGCCAGCTGGTTAACAGCTGCAGCCAGTTTTGGATGCCGTTTTTTAAACATATTGCTGATGCGGGCAAAATTGTTTTTGTACTGTACCAGCATCTGGTAGGCTTCCAGTTGCTCCGGGCTAAGGCGTTCTACTATATTTCGTTCAAAAGCGGTGGAGCGGAGGTATTCTGAAAGGGAAATTCCTGCCCTGGCCGCTCTTCTTTTAAGCAGCTTTTTCTCGTAGATGGAGCAGCGGATCTGGATGTATTCCCTTTTCATTTTTTCTTTTAAATCTTTGCAACCTCCGGGCGCAAAGCAAGATTTGTCATGACAATGACACATCTTGCTTTGTGATTCCGGAAACATCAATACCAGAGTTTTAATTATTGTTTTATTCCTGCCTGATTTATATTTTTTTATCTGATCGAAGCTGCGGAGGTATGCCAAAAAGTTTCTTTGTTGTTCATGTAATTTATTTATCGATCTCAGGGGTTTTAAGAAGTTGATGTTATTACCTGAATCTTTTTTGGCTTACTTCCAAATCCGCTTTTGGACGAACCGCTTTTTCCTAAGACGAAGCTTTTGCGCAGTCGTGGAAAATGTGGTGAGGACTTTTTGTTCATTGCAAAACTTTAAATTTATTCCCTCCAGCTCTTTCCTTCCCACTTGATGATATTGAACATTTCCGGCAGCCGGTCTCCAATATGATTTCCGTATCTGGCAGCTATAGCCGATGGATTTTCATTAGTGGTCACAAAAGTTTTCAGTCTCCGCCGATGCCTTTCAAAAAGTACTTTCCCGATAAGCTCTTCCCGGTTATAGGCTTTTTCTTCTTTTCCCAGGTCGTCCAGGTACAATTTTCCGTGGAAGTAGTTTTCCAGCTTAAAATTACTGCCGGGATTATTTTGTGCTTCATAGTACCTGGTGAGCATATGTATCGTGGAAATACTAGGAAACCAGAGCTGGGTATTTTGGGTATGGGTGACAATTAGCCTTCCTACTTTATGGATCGCACCAAACAAGGTGGATTTACCCACTCCATAATCTCCATACACCAAAAGCCCTTTATCGAGAGCGGGTTTATTTTTAATGATTCCATAGGCATTAAAATCCGGCAGCTGTAAAAAATACCGGAAAATGCTATAGATGATGGGCTGGTATTCCGTTTTAATCTTAAAACCCGGTGACAGGCTACAGAACAGCTTCCAGAAGTGTTGTTTACTGATCAGGGAATGATTGTTTTTCAAAAATTCTGTTGACATGGCAACTTCTGTGGAAGGATTTTCCGAAAATGAACTAATCATAGCTTTTTATTTTTTGCAGGACCCTGAGGTCCATATTTTCTGTTTTTACAGGCTTTTTTCCCTGTGCAATCAGTTGTCCTATTTTCTGCCGAAGCTTGCTGGTATCCAGGATGATTCCTTTCCAGAATTCATCATTTCCATCAAGCAGATCATAGGCAAGCTGTAACTGGTTTTCTGAAACCCCATCTTTTTCCATCATCAGCCTGAGCGGTATTACAGCATCCTCAAAGCTTATCATTTCTGTTCGTTTTAGAGGCGCGCCTTTATTTTTTAGATTTTTCAGGAACAGTTCCTGGAATTTTACTGCCCATTCATAACAGCCAAGTTCATTTGTTGGAATTTCAGATTTGTCAATTTTCAATAATGGCTTTTGAAAAAAGGTTTTATGGTTTATTGGTTTATGGTTTAATTGTTTATTTATACTCGCAATGCTCTGGACCTGCTTTGTGCCATGCTGCGACAGTGCCTTGTCCAGAGCTTTGGGTGGTGCTTCGGTATTTTTTACCAAAGCAATGACATTAGCAGTGTACTGGTTACTGCTCTTCTGGACCCACGCAATAAATCCCCAATCCACCAGGTCCTGTAGTGCCCGCATATAGGTTCTGTAATTTTTGATGCCCAGGGCTTCCATGGCAAGATCAGTAGGAAAGCCAAACTCAGCTTTCCATCCCAAGCGGTTACATCGTTCTATGGCAAAAAAATAAATGGCGGTATGTGCTGGTTTTATTTTCCCGGGATTGAGAAAGCTGTAATCAAACCATAACCTGGAGAATTCATAGCCGCTCATAAGTCTAAGGTTTTGAATTTCTCAGGAGCCAGGCATTGAGTTTTGAACGCTCAAAGTAAATCATCTTCCCACTAGGCTTGGAGTGGGGAATTTTCTCTGCTGCAGTCAGTTTGTACATATAGCCCATCGAGATACCGGTGTACAGGCAGGCTTCCTCTAAGGTGAGTACTTCTTTGGTTGCAGTGAGCAGTTTTTCGATGCGCAGCAGGCGATCTTCCAAATGTAAATTATCCATGAGTTCTGTTTTTTGTGAAAGGCAACAAGTCCTATTGTCTTTCGGTTACAGAAACAAATGACCGACTAAAATCCCTGTCCGTCAATATGGTAACAGGTAATCTAGTGGTAATTACCTTATAAATGCTGCTGGAAAATCCTGGAGATTTCCTTTAGGTAAGAAGCTTTGTTCATGCGCCAATCAGAAATGTTTTTAGAAGATAAATGCTGACTGGCACCCTCTGAGTTTTGAAGAACGAAGTAGTAGTTGACAAATTCCATTATCTGCTGATTCTCCAGGTTTTCAAAACCGATCATCAGCTGGCTTAGGAATTCCAGTAAAGTTTGACGATTGACCTGTTTTGGCCTTTTAGGAGAAGCATCTTTCCATTTCAGCCGATCTTTTTCAGAAATTGGGTTTAACAGGACTAGGCATTGGAAACTTTGATAGCTTCCCTTCAAATAGTTCAGGTAGAAAGCATCAAAAATATGCTTCTTCTGAAGGGGAGTTAAGGGAATGGCCTTCAGGTTTAGTTGTTGGAATTTCCTGCTTTCATACTTTTCGGAAGTAACCACTTCCATACCATCGGGATTGATCCTGATTTTCTTATTTGTAATATGAAAGTAAAATATGGTCGCACAAAGTATTCCGATCAAAATATAGATCGCGCTATAACCCAGCTGCAACCATAGCGGAAAATGGATGATCCACACATATAAAAGAACCATTGTAGCAAAAGAAAAAATGCATGTTAACACCAGGTGAACGAACTGAGAATTGGTTTCCCGGAGCATGTATTTGGAAAAGGCTGCCAATTTTGCCCTTAGCTGAAGTGTAAATATGGCCACCCGCTCAAAAAACATGCTACTTTATTTAGTGTTAGCTAACTAAAGGTAGCGAAAAGAAAGAAAAAATGTTTTTAAGAGTAACTATTGTATACTTGTTCAATAATATTACTTGTTCACGAACATTGAACGAGGAACTAAAAAATTAATCCCCACCAAAAAGGCAGGGCTTAACTTAACTTCTACTATTGCGTCTTTTCTTTTTTTTCCAGGGGGCATTTTTTTGCCAGTCACCTGCCATAATGCAACCATAGGGTACAACCTCGTCCAGCACATTTCCGAGATTATATTCTTCCATCTGTGCCCTAACAGTGGATGCAGGTTTATATGCGCTGGGCAATTCTGAAATATCGATTTCTTTAGAAAAGAAGCGAATGTCCAAATCTTTTGTTTCTTCTAAGAAAATAGATTCGTCACTTATCTCTGCAAGGTTGCGCTTATGCTGGCTTCGGCTCATATTACGCCCGGCGCCGTGGGGTGCAAAGCCAAGATTTAATTCTGTGGTAGAGCCTTCAACAATCAAAACTGGTTCGGCCATATTTAGCGGGATCAATCTGGGACCTGTGATATCAGGCATAAATCTAGCATCCAACGGAGTAGCTCCTTTAGCATGATAAAAGATGTCATCGCTTTTAAATACAAAATTATGTTCATTCCAGAATCTATTCTGGCTCGTGATTTCCAGTTTCTTGGCTACACTGTCATGAATTAATTCATGGTTGAGTTTTGTCCATTTTCTAATGGTTTGAAGTGCTTCCCAGTAATCCTGACCTTCTTCGGTATCAAAAGGGATCCAGGCATTTTGACGTAATGTTTCTGGTGAAAGCAATTTTCTGAAACGTTCGGCAGTACTCATTCCTTTTTTATATAATCTTGCTCCCGCGCCCCTGGAACCGTGATGAGTGATCATCATGGTCCTTCCGGTATTTTTGGAGCGTCCCACAAATAGGAAATGGTTACCGTCCCCTTGAGTACCCAAATGCTCGCGGGCTATTGAAATGGTCTTGTCATCAAAAAGGTATTCATTCTTTTTAAATTCCTTAATCAATTCCTCCGGCATTTGATACTGATGTCCACGTGGCCTGCCTCCCGGGCCAAAATGGGTGCTTTTATGAGCTGCGTCCAAAACCTTCTGAGGATCGGCAGTTCCAAAATCTGTAAGCATAACAGAACAACAAATGTCAGCACTATGCATGCCGGGATGAATTGCATTTCTTGCAGCAACGACTCCGCCCACAGGAATTGTTCCCAGTGGGCCTGCGGGACAGGCGTCTGGCATAACTGCGCCGCCAATAACCGTAGGAGTGCGCATCACTTCGTCCATTGTAGCCCTGACCTTTGCTATATTATCTTCCTCCAATTCGTTTTCTGCACCAATGTTTAAGCTGTATTTGAGAGGTTTATTGTGGATAGCTTGTGGATCTGGTAATTTAAATTGTTCCAGATAAATTTCCATTTCTGCCTTAGAAAGTTGATTGGAGTTAATATGTTCTAATGCTCTGCGGTACCACTTTGCGGGAGGAAATCCCATGCCTTTCAGATCGTGACCACTAATAGGAGTAAAATTTTTCATGTTCGTGATTTTTGTTATTAAGCCCTGCTGCCTCCCTCGTGCAGCAGGGCACTACTATAGAAAAACCTGATTCCAAAAACAGTATTTTTCTTCTTTACATTACAAATATGCAGGCATTATTGCGCAATCTTTTTGCGCAGTAAATAATTAAATTTATTTTTCTAAAAAAATAATACCTATGGCTACTACTAAAAACGCCCTCATCAGATATAGAACGATTGACAAGTGCCTGCAGAACGGTCATCGCAGGTAGGACCCTGGCCAATTTAATGGAAGCCTGTAGTGATGCTCTTTATGAATTTGAAGGCAGGAATGTGAACGTTAGCAAACGGACGCTACAGTTGGATATTCAGTTAATGCGGAGTGATAAACTGGGATACAATGCGCCAATCGAAGTTTATGATCGTAAATACTACAGGTACAGCGATCCAGCTTATACGATAACAGATATTCCTTTGACGGAAAACGATATGAACGTTCTTTCTGAAACGATGAATATGCTGAAGCAGTTTCAGGATTTTTCACTCTTCAGTGAATTCAAAGGGATATTAAATAAATTAGAAGATAAAATTTATACCGAGAAAAATCGTAAATCAGCAATTATTCATCTTGATAAAAATGCAGAACTTAAGGGGTTAAGGTGGCTCGATGAGTTGTACCAGGCAATTTTAAAAGAGGTTGTCCTTAAAATTATGTACCAGTCTTTTAAAGCTCAATATCCTACTGAAGTCACTTTTCATCCTCATTTGCTCAAAGAGTTCAATAACCGTTGGTTTCTGGTAGGACGCAAAGAAGGAGGGAATCGTGTGATTACCTATGCGCTGGATCGTATTTTAGGTGTTGATTATGATTTTAAGACAGAATATATTCCTTTAGGATTGGATGCAGATACTTATTATGAAAACACTATTGGGGTAACGGTGCTGGAAAGAGAGCGGCCTCAAACGGTAATTTTTAAGGTTGATCGGAATAACTCACCTTATATTTTAACCAAACCTTTTCACCACTCCCAAAAAATTATTGAAGAACATGCAGATGGTAGTATCACTTTTGCTATTTATGTTCATCATAATTACGAATTGGAGCGCCTGCTGCTGGGGTTTGGGGAGTGTCTGGAAGTGTTGGCGCCAAGGCTTTTAAGGCGGAATATGAGAAAAAAGCTTAAAAGGGCGGCAGATTTATATCAAACTGCTTAGCAGAAAATTTTAGAAATAACACAGTTGCTTCCGCTATTCCTGTTAAACTATGATATTTTCCTTCTCCAATCTTTCCCATCGATAAAAAATTCAATTTCAAATTTTCTCAGCACATTATCCGCTTCATTCCTCAAAAAAAGCTTCATTATTGGGTAATGAGCTTCCTTTAGAAAATTCCGGGAGACCATCTCCAATCTGTTATTTCATTCCGCTGTAATCTATTACAGTTAGAGCGCAACGCTACATTTATCCATAAGTTTTTGATGGAGTCTGCCTATATGAATTTCAATTTTCATTTGGTGCAGCTTCCTGTGATTGCTCCAGATATAAAAGTAAATCATTTTAAAGCAAACTGGCTGAAGAGTTCAGGCAGCATATTCATCCTTTCTGCCGACAAGGCAGGCTTTAAATCTAATTTTATGAGTACTTTAAAAAATCACATACAGTTAATGGGAATGTTGGCCAGGTGTACACAAAACACCAACCTGGAAAGTGGCAGGAAAGTAGCCCGTTTTTCACTAGTCACCAATGATTAATACTAAATGATCTGGGTGGAAGAATACTAACTACCGTGTAACTACCTTGGGAGAGTGAGATTCCTAAAATGAAGGCTGAGAAATTTTTCCGCTTAACACAAGGGGATTTATCACTTATTCCGATGGAAAGACAAAGAAGTACAGTTTAAATTACGTGATATTACACGCCAGCGACCGGAAAAGTGCAGTGCGTTTGCCCAGGAGGAGTTAAGTGGCAATTTTGATAGAATTTACGAGGAGGTGAAATTTATATTTAGTCAAAGACCATCTGCGCTGGTATGATAAATTGCTTCAAGGAACTTGGCCGGAGCATTTTCTCCTTTTTGGGCTTGAAGTTCCTTAATTACCCCCGCAATAACAATTTTCTCCTGTGGCAATATTTCTGAATCTTTGGAATGGGCGATAATAAAAGTTTCTGAAGTTGTTTCATCCCGCAATTCATACACATTGTATTTCTCGATGAGTGGAATCATCATAAAAGTCATTGTTTTTCCTGCCATTATCGGCATCATAATGAAACCATTAAATGCTGATTTTCCCTCTATCAATTTTGGTACTCCTGTTAATATCGCATTTGAGGAGATTTTTCCTTTCTTGGCGACTTCAGAAGGCAGCAATCTTTGCGGTTTAAATTTAAAATATGTTGTCTTTAGTTCCTTATCCAGTTTAGAAATAAGTGTTTCCTGTTCATCACTGGAAAGCCTGGAAATTGCCATTTCCAGGAAAAGAACCATATTTTGCTTATCATTAAAGATACCGCCAACCTTTCCCAATTCAGCCTG
Source organism: Autumnicola tepida (assembly GCF_031846485.1). Lineage (NCBI taxonomy): Bacteria > Pseudomonadati > Bacteroidota > Flavobacteriia > Flavobacteriales > Flavobacteriaceae > Autumnicola > Autumnicola tepida. The sequence goes on along the minus strand of NZ_JAVRHQ010000022.1, from coordinate 43,490 downwards.
GGTGATTATGCCATCATCAGCTTTGGTGAACAGGTTAAAAAATCTTCCGCCATTATCGAGAGACACCAAGGCATCATCGTTAGTTTTAAAGGGTTCTATTCTTTTCATTCACTTCAACTTTAGATTACTGATGGAGATTTGACGAAGCAACTTGAAATTATTCGTTGGAAATATTTTCCACTCTCTGCTGATTGTATTTTTTTTCTTGTCATGGAAGATATAGCAATAATAGAAAAGCATCATGATCATTATTTCGTATCCGCTTTTCATCTCCATATTCCCAATATCAAATGCCAGTTCTGAAACCGAATCCAAGATTAAAACCAGGCCTCCAAAAAGAAAGGAATGTAGTAAGGCTCTGGATCTTATATTTTTTATTTCGCTAGATTCGTTTTTTTCTTTCGTAAATGCTATTAGTAGAAGAGAGATCAAAAGAATATTTTTAAAGATCCACTTTACAAGTTGCCCGTCGGACTGAATTAACCCCGGAACAAAAACAATTATAATTAAAGAAAGTAAGGATAAGGATCCGGTTACCAGTGCAACATTTTTGTAGGAGTGGGGAAGTAAGTTTGCTCTCATTTCTTGAATTCTGTGTAAACTGAAATATTATGTGATTGAAATTTCGTAAATGATGATCTCTTTTGGATGATCAGGTGTGTTTCACCAGGTAAAAAAGTTTTCCCAATAAATAACCCATTTCCATACTGGCCAGGGTAAGCAGGCTTAAACCAAAAACAAGCCATAAAGTATTTTTGGATTTCACATTTTTCAGTTGGAGGTGATGCGATAAAAAATAGATAATAGTATGCATAGCTAAATTCTAGAGGTGATATTATATAGGTGTAGGTTTTCTGTTATTGTTACAACCAACCTTAATAATAAAGGGTTTTATTCCCTGAATTTTATCAACCTGGGCTGTTAATAGATTTTTTTTTAGTCATGCGTTATTTGTAATCTTCTTCCTATATTGTTAAAAAATTAACACGACCGGAATCTGAAGTTTTCTGCAGGCGGCATTCCCTACACGCTGGCTGTCTTAACAACTAGCCCATTTCTACATGCAGACGGAACAGACATTAAATTCAGGACACCTTCACGTACTTAAATTAGGGAAGGCGCTCAATACTTTTAGCTTTATACCATCAATAATTAGAATGAGCAATCTCTAAATTAAAATCCGGACGATACATTGGCTAAAATACTTTTATTGTTGTGTATTCTGCTTTTTGCATTGCATGGCAGGGCGCAAACCATATTAACACATAATACCTGCGGCCCAGTGGTGAAGACTACCAATCATTCCTGTAAGTGGTCCAATATTTACTGGGGGAGGGATTTTCGCCTGGAAGATTTTGGAGTCACCAGTGATGAAGAGCTGGTTATAGAAACCGGGGAAGTAGGTTTAAGTTACGCAAGTTGGGGCACTACCATTCAGTTCAATATCTATAAGATCGATGATAATTTTCCCGCCTCTTTTGCAGAATCAGATTTGCTTGGCAGTAGCCAGGAGGTACAGGTATGGGTGCATGATACTAATCCACCTGAAACCATTCGTATTGATTTTGAAAATCCGGTGGTAATTCCTGCAGATGTGGAACATATCCTGGTGGAAGTGAAAAAAGGAGTGATCCCAAATGCAGACGGGATCGCACATGTAGCCGGTACCCGTGAAGATACCGGTACTTCATGGTACAGGGGATGTATTGCCGGCGAGGACTATGTAGATGCTGAAGAGACTAACGAATATTACAATTATCCTACTTCAGATTATAACTTCTTTATAAATGCCATCGGAAGGCAGCGAAGCAATACCAAGCCCTTTTACATCTATCCTAAAAACTTTTGTACATCTCGTTTTTCAGAATTTAGTGTTACTAATTCTTCCGAAGTTAAAAATATAGACTGGGATTTTGGGGATCCGGGATCGGGTGCCTCGAATACTTCTTCAGCTTTGACTCCGGTCCATGAATATGAAGACGAAGGAGTTTATACGGTTTCTGCAGAAATTACAGCCAATTCCGGGAAAACGTACCACATTTCCGAAGAAGTAAATGTAAGCCATGCCCCGGAAGCTTTTCCATTAGAGGATGCTTATCTCTGCACGCCTGAAGAAGGATTTGCCAATGCGAACAGCTTTATTATTGACGACATAGCTGCAACAATAGCTGGAGACCAGGAAAATGTGGAGCTCCATTACGTAGATGAAGACGGGCAGCTTTTGGAATATCCAATACCAGCTTACTCGAGGGAGTATGTAGCACAACAGGAGGAAATTACAGTGCGGATAAACTATATCGGCAAGCCTTGCTGTTATAAGGAGGAAACAATGAAGATCTTTCTTCAGGAACCGCCTTCTTATGAAATTGCAGATTTAGTGGTTTGTGATGAAAATTCCGGTTTTGCGCATTTTGATCTCAATGAGGTGAAGGAAAAATTAAATGAAACCTATGAAGACCTGAGCATTTCGTTTTTTGATAGTGATAATTTAGAAATTTCTGATGCTGAAATTACCGGTTACCAGAACAAGACTATAAATAAAGAGACGATTACGGCTTCCATAAAGCAGGAGCATGGCTGTGAGGTTTTCCAGGATTTTGATCTGGTGGTACAAGCTTCTCCAGTGGCGAATCCTCTAGAAGATCTTGTGGGTTGTGATAAGGATGGAGATGGTTTTTCTGAATACTTTAATACCGGCGCAATTGCGGCGCAGGTAACACAGGACCAGACTCAGACCAGTCTTTCCTATTTTGATTCTGATGGCAACCAGCTCGATGAGTTGCCAAACCCATACACTAATATTAGAAAAGATGAAGATTTTATCATTATTCGCATCACTGATACTATTAGCGGTTGTTACTCTGAAGTAAGGCAGAACCTAAAGACCTCTTCTAAACCGGCGGTAAATACTCCGGCTGATATTTATGCCTGTGATGAAGGGAACGGGTTTGCACATTTTGACACTTCCGAAATAACAGAAAATATAACCGGCGGTCACAACGACCTGGAAATTTCTTTTTATGATGAAGATGGACATGAATTAAATAACTTTGTAAGCTCCGGCTTCAGCAATTCTGTAGCTTATGAACAGCCAATAATTGCAATTATTGAGAACAGGAATAATAAATCCTGTGCTACCGAAGTAAGTTTTAAACTAATCACCAGTTCACCACCGGAAATAGCGCTGGAAAATCAATATGAAATTTGCAGTATGGGAGAGACTTTAACCCTGCAGGCAAATCCCGCCTACAGTTCCTGGACCTGGTTTGGGCCTGAAGGAAATATTATTTCAGAAGAAACTTCTGTAATCCTTACTGCGGAAGGGGTTTATGGCTTAAGTGTGCTGGAAGAAAAAAATGGAGTGATTTGCGAAAACTATAAGGAGTTTGAACTGGTACATTCTGAAGCACCATTAATAGAAGACATTATTTTCAGCCATTTTTCTGAAGATTCCGACATTGAAATTATTGCCTCAGGTGACGGGATATTCGAATATTCCATTGACGGTGTAAATTTCCAGCCTTTTAATATTTTCCCGGAAGTAGCAGGCGGAACATACAATATTATAGTACAAGATATAAATGGTTGCGGGGAAGTTTCGAAAAAAATAAATTTGATGAATTACCCACGTTTTTTCACTCCAAATAATGACGGGTACAATGACCGGTGGAATATCCAAGGATTAACAAATACTGCGAATACCGTGATTTTAATATACGACCGGTACGGAAAACTTTTAAAACAACTTGCGCCGGGAGACGCTGGTTGGGATGGAACCTTTAATGGGAGAGTTATGCAATCAGACGATTACTGGTTTCGGATACATTTGGAAGAGAATATCAATTATAGTGGACATTTTTCAATAATCCGTTAATTATAGAAAATCAAACTTTATCATGACCTTTATAATTGCATCATACTTGCAAAAACATTATCTTTAAAATGTATTTGCAATATCCGAGCTATGTCTAAAACTGTTTCAAAAGAGAAAAATGAAAGCCGTCAAAGGCCTGAAAAGAAGAAAAGAAAAATTTCTTCAGGTACCAGAGAGTGGAGCATTAGCAGAGAAAGTGGGGGAGAGGCGGTGACTTTTCGCCCCGGGAGTGAAAGCAACCATTTTTTTGAGGTAGATGATAAGGTTGAAAGAGAGTTATCTTACATAGAGGTGCAGCCTTTGTTAGGATTTCTCGGTTATAATCAAAAAGAGGCCGCTACCTTTCTTGAAGTGGATCCGGGAACTATTTCCAGGTGGAAAAGGAGCAAAAACAGGATCGGCCAGCTACGGAGTAAAAATCTTAAGGATGTAGACCATATTATCGCTAAGGGAATCCGCATTTTTGGAAGCGAGGAAAACTTTAGGGAATGGCTTAATACTTCCAATACTGCTTTGGGAGATATCGCCCCCGTAGAGCTGCTAAAAAGTCCGTATGGCGTTGAGCAGGTAGAAGAAGCTGTAGATGCCCTTTCGTGGGGAAATTATTTATAATGCAGGTTTACCGGCTGTACGAAAAAAATCCGCTTCATTCCTCTTTAGGCTTTGGTGGTGGTGGTGGGGGTCGGTGGAATTATGCCGGCGCTCCTTTAATCTATGCCTCTAATATTATTTCCCTTCCTTTTTTAGAACTGTACAGCATCAAAGGCACTGCGGTTACTACTTCCAAATGGATTTTAGCGACCCTGGAAATCGAAGGGGAAATTCCCATGCTGGAACCGGACAATTTACCTGCCGACTGGAACAGGAGGCCGCATTCCCGAACCACTAAAGATTTTGGTACGGCCTGGGCAAATTCAAAAGAAATGTTGTGCCTAAAAGTTCCTTCCGCGAGAATTCCCTTATCCGCCTATCCCTCAGAATTTAATTTGCTTCTCAATCCTTTACATCCTGGTTTCTATGAGAATGTAAAAGTAAACTCGGAAGAAAATGTTTCTTTTGCTATTAATGAAGTGAAAAAGTGACTTAGTTAGGAGATATTTCATCTAAAAAAGGAACTTCCTCTTAGTTTTTCTTTTAATTATTTTCCACTTGCTATTTTCCCTAACCCAGTTTAAATACACCTGGTTTTTCTTCGAAAGAGGAAGATGATCGTCGTTAAATTTTAGTTAAAGGTGTCAAATTCGGTTACACTAAAAGATTGGGTCTCTGAAAGGTGCAGGAATAAAGGGATTTCATGATTTTTGGATAGTTCCTCTTTCTCCGCTACCAAAAAACCCGCAAATTTTGTTGCGGGTTTTTTTATTCCATGCGGCCAATAAATAATCATTTCATAATTTCCACTAGGCAAAGCAGGAAGAGCTTGCAGGAGAAGTGATATAATTCACTGAACTGTATGAAGCTTTGCATTCTTTCTGGATTTCTTTTGAAGTATATGAATAGAGTAAAATATGATTCCTGTTAAGATTACGCCAAACAGGAGATATCGTAGGGACATATCAAAAGTTGTTGCTATTTCCCCTGAAGAAGAAATTATAAAGCTGGAAATGGAAGTAATAATATAAAGTAGTCCGCCTATCAGACCACCCGCGATCCCGGCATTTCCTGGAAAATAGATCATGTTTTGGGTGAAGTAATTAGTAAAAATAAAGCCTGAACAAATATGGATTAAAAAGGCAAAACCAATGAAAAGGTATAGCTGGTCTATTTGAGTAGCGGCAAGAATAAAAAATATCAGCAGAATACCCTGAATAAGGCTCGAAGTCCTTAGTTTTTTAGTAAAGGCGAACCCAGAGAATGTTTTGCTTAGAATGCCGCCCAACATCCATGCAATCCCAAGGATTAAGGTACAATAACCGGTGGTTACAGCATTAAAATTAAAATGATGTTCTACCACAAAAGGCCCTGCAATATTAAAAACCATTACCGTAGAGTATGCCACCCCCAGGATCAATATTCCAAGGATAAAAGATTTGTTCTTAAGCATTACAGCATATTGTAAAGATGTTTTCTTCAGGTTGAATTTTTTAAAGATTCTAATTGTTTCCCCGCTTAAGAATAGTTCTGAAAAGAATAATATTGCCGCGTAGATGGCCAGGAAATAGAAGTTTGCATGCCAGTTAAAAAGACTTTCCAGGTAACCACCAAGAAAGGGGGCTACTATGGGGCCGCAGGACCATACGATGGTGAAGTAACTTAAAAAATGTTTCCGGCGCTCTTCATTATAAACATCTACAAAATAGGCGCGTTTGGCTACCACGATAAAAGAGGTCCCGATTCCCTGAATAATTCTCCAGAAACATATCAGCCAAACCTGCTCTGTAAAGGTAATCGCAAGGCTACTGAAAAAAAGGGCAGCCAGGGAAAATAGAACCGGTTTGTACCTTCCCAGACTGTCCAGGAGACTACCAACAAAAAGCTGGGCAAAGCCGTAACTAAGAAAGAAGGAGGTTAACGTAAGTTGAATGCTTTTTTCAGAAACCGACAGGTTTTCAGCCATAGAAGGAAAGGAAGGCAGATAAATATCTGTCATAAACCCGGACAATGGTATCGTGAAAAAAGTGATTATGGTGGCAATCTGCTTTTGCTTTTCCGAAGCAGTTTTTAGATGCATAAAAAGGAATTATTATGGCAGGCAATTTACTACATTCATTTTTACAAACTAATTCCAACCCCAATATTTAAGTTGGAAGTATATTCCACCGTATTTAAAGGAGTTTTACTGTCAAAATAATAATTGTAGAGGGCAAAAACCTTTAGCCATTTCGAAAGAGGAATATCCAGGCGGAATTGTTCCAGCAGCCTGTAATCCTCAAAATTCTTGTAAAGAGGTTGGTAATAGAAAGTGTTAGCTATAGAAAAACGCTGTGATTTCGAGTAATAGGAAAGGCTGATATAGGTGCTGTTTCTGTGGTTATATTCAGTATTTTCAGTCCGGTCACTGTGCTCCATTTCATACATATAGCTGTTGCCGGCATAACCGTTAAAATATTTCCTGTCCATCCATTGTACCCTAAGCCCAAGGCCAACGAGATTTCGTTGTTTTACTACCAGGAGCTGGTTGTACTGGCCTTGTAAAAAACTTTCCAGTCTTAGAAGTTTGCTGAATTTATAGGTAAACCTGCCGTGCAGAAACCAGGATTTTTGAAGGCTTTTACCATCAGTATCTATTAATTGATAATTTCCCAGCAACAGGTAAGATTTTCGTAAGTCTTTAGATTTTATCTGGGTGGTGAATGCCGCGTCAATTTCATTTACCTGGGTGCCGTCATTGTTGGTATAATCAAAAGAAAAATCGGCATTAAGGGCAAATTTAACCGAATCTGTCTGCATGCGTTTAGATTCTATATTAACCAGTTGTGCAAAACCGAATTCCGGTAGTACCGCAAAAATCAATATTAAAAAAGGTATTCGGGACATCCTGATGTTTGGAATACAAATGTAGTTGAATTCTATTTCCATTGGGTTCTGCTGAATTTCTCTTCAAAATATAATATTACTTTGAAATGATCCTGTGGATATCCATGAAAAAATGACTTCTAAGAAAATATTTTAGCTGAAAGGCCTTTTTGATAGTGAGAATTTTTTGCGGCTAACAGATTAGTATCAAGAAGTTAAAAATTGCAATTAAATAAATCATCCATGCCCGTATTGCAAAGAAAAAGCCCGCTGTTTACCAACGGGCTTTTAGATATACGTTTGGAAAAATTTTTTTATTTACTTTCCCTGTCAATAAGAGCGGGAAGTTGATCTATATACATTCTTTGATAGTTTGGCTTATTCATACCGCTTTCTCCAACAGTTATAAAATTCTTACCGGCTTTCATAGATGCCTCACCTTTCTTCATCACCTGCGCCCGTCCAAGAATGTTATTAATTGCTGCCTCTAAAAGAGGTTCTGAAGCTTCTCCTAAATTTCCAAAATTGTTTAAATCTTCAGACAACTTTATATCTGGCTCCAGCCCGTCCAGATAATCTGATTTGCCATCTGCATTCGCCGATTTAAAGACCAGCGGCTGAATGGCATAAGTGTGATTTTCACTGGCATTTTCCCGGCTATAATCTGGGCTGTCATATAAAGTGACCGAGGCCTGGAACTTGCCCGTAGTGGTTTCTCCAATTTGAACCACATCAATATAAGGTTCAAGCCCATTAATAACCAGCTCACTGGCAGAAGCCGTACTGGCACTGGTAATTACATAAACCTTAGATAAATTCAGGCTATTGATGGCTTCCTGTGTTCTTATCCTGGAGTCGAACCTGTTTATAAGACTTTCGGCTTGTTGAGCTTCAAAATAAGACTGGTATTCCTCATTCCACTGCTCTTTCATAAAAACTTCTCCTTCAAATTGTCCTGTAATCATACTGGCAAGGTCTACGGCAGATTCTACAGAACCACCGCCGTTATATCGCAAATCGAGTACAAGGTTTGTTACTCCTTCAGCCTTAAAATCGGCAAAAGCAGCATTAAGTTCATCATCAAAATCGCCAATAAAGCTATTGTACATAAGGTATCCTATCTTTTCCAAATCAATTTCAAGGGTTTTAGAGATATACACAGGATTTTCGGTATATTCATTTTTATTTAAAGTAGCCGTTTCATCGGTCATGATAATAGTACCATTCTCAATTCTTCCAACATTGATGGTGAAGGAATCTAAATCCAGTAAATCCGAAATATTGTTGATGGTAAGTTTTTTCCCGTTGATCTCCGTAAAAACCGTGCCCCTGGACAGGCCTGCCTCATCTGCAGCGGTATTTGGCACAACATACCTTAAAAAAGCAAAAATATTGTTGGTGCCACTAATGGAACCAAGGCCAAAATCCATACCTGCTGTACTACTGCTAATTCCTTCAAAACTTTCTTCAAGGGAAATATAATCGTCTGTAAGAAAACTAAACCGGTCTTGAGAAGAAGTTAAATCTTCAAAAAGATCTTCAGGAGAACCATAATTTCTTAAAAAACCGGCTTCTTCAGTATCTGAAGAAAAATAGTCATCAGCTAATTGAGGGATATCAGCTTTATAGAGGTAAATATCATTCATTCCTGAATAAATAAATTCTTCAACTTCAATATCCTCAGCTTCTAAAGAATTTGTTTCCGGATTTTCTGAAGTTTCTTCGGAGGTTTCCGCACGATTATCTTGAGGGAATTCGTTGTCTTTTTCGCAGGATGTAAAAAGGATTCCAAAGAGGGAGAGAGTAATCAAAAATTTAGGAAATTTCATATATTTTTTTCTGGTGTTTTAAAGAGTTGTAAGCCTGAAATTGCAAAGCTAATTGCAATTCAATATTTTACAAGCACTAACTGTGCCACAGTTTTGCCATTCAGAACGCTTCGCGTTAAGAAGTTGGTTAAGAACTTTGGTTTTCCAGGTCCCATTATAAAATTCTGGACTTACCTGTTTTTATACCGCAGCAAACCTTCAACAAAATAATAATCCCCATAAGTAAGAGGTACATCAACTTCTGAATTTTCCGGATGGTGGCCCACGCCATGTTTTAAAAGAAAACCGCCGTTCATGCCTTTATCTGCCAGGTATTCGTCGCTCATCAGGGTATTTAACATAGTCTCTGCCGCCTTGAAGTATTTTTTACTAGCCTTCGTATCCACATACCTGCTGAGTTCCAGCAGGGCAGAGGCCGTAATTGCACCTGCTGAAGAATCGCGTAAAGCATTGAATATATTGGGCGCATTAAAATCCCAGTAGGGAATCATGTCTTTTGGGAGGTTTGGGTTGTTCAGTATAAAATTTGCAATATTTATTGCCTGTTCCAGATATTTGGGATCTTTGGTCTCGCGATAAGCGACTGTAAAACCATATAGTCCCCAGGCCTGCCCCCGGACCCATGCAGATTCATTTGCCGCCCCCTGTGCAGTTCGTTTTTCAATAACTTCACCAGTGTTTTCATTGTAATTTACCACATGATAAGAACTGTGATCTTTTCTGAAGTGGTTTTTTATAGTAGTATTGGCATGAGTAACAGCAATATTTTTAAACTTTGGATCTCCGCTATATTCTGAAGCCCAGAACAGCAATTCCAGGTTCATCATATTATCAATTATCACAATAAAAGAATCCCCTTCTGAATCCCAGGAACGGATCGCCCCAACTTTTTCATTAAACCTTGAAGCTAAAGATTTTGCACTGTTCATTAATATTTCGGGGTAATTTTCCTGGGGATGAATCCTGTTCGCGTTCCCAAAACTGCAAAACATCATAAAACCAAGGTCATGTGTGGAGGTATTGTATTGCTCCTTTTCCAGATCTTTCATAATACGGTCAGCTTCTTTTTTTAAAGCCGGGTCTTCCAGGGCTTCGTAGAGATAAAGCAGTGTGCCGGGATAAAATCCACTTACCCACCATTCAGAACCGCTGGTTTCAAAATGGTTTTCGTTTGGATAATATGTCTTGGGAAATCTTCCTTCAGGAAGTTCTTTAGCCATGTGTTTATATTGATCTGCGGCCAAGTTTAAGGTGGCATCAATCCTATCTTGGGGAATGTGTTTCTGGCTACCACAGGAATAGGTTGAAAATAACAAAGCAGCAAATAATAAAATATTCAGACTAAAATATATGCCGCTTAGGTCGCGTGGCTTGCATTTCTCCATTGTAAAAGGTGTATTTCTGCTTATTGATAATATTTGAAATATAGAAAACGATTTTTTGTTTAAATTCTATTTAAAGCAATTAATAATACGAATACATTAATTTTTTTATAAAAAAACTAAGATAGAAAAAGCTTTTAATATTTCTTCTTTTCCGAAGAATATCCTCTTTTTTCCTATTTTAGGGGAAAAAGAAAAATGACCACCCTTCAAATTGGCTATCCAAAATCAGGAAATTTTTGGCTTTATCAAATACTCCAGCGAATCCTTGAGTATAATGGGCAAGAAACCTCAGGTTTTATTCAGAAGCATCCTATACAGAACCTCGCCAAAGACTGGGAACTAAATTATCCTGAGCAGTCTCTTATAGATATGATAGATATTACCGATTTGCAGGTAAGTTATCGTATAAGCAGTATTTTTAGGATGCCTGTTGAAGATTTTTCTGAATATCTTAAAGAAACCAGCCATGTATGGACGCATTCGCCGGTGTGCAAGCGGAGTGGCGATGTTTTTAACCGGTTTGAAAAGAAGGTTTACATTATAAGGGATCCACGGGACGTGGTAATCTCGGCTTCAAAATATTTTTGCTCAGATTATATGCAGAAGTATTTTCCGCAGGAAGAAAAAGAGCCGGAAAAATATTTGGAGAAGCATTTTGACCGAATTATGGAAGAATGGGTGTGGCATGTGTGGGATCATTTGAGGCTGAGTAAAAAATTCAACATCCATATTTGCTTTTTTGAAGGTTTTCGGGGAAATTTCCAGGAGGAGCTTTGCCAGCTTCTTGATTACCTGGAAGTCGATTTAAGCAAAGAACAGAGACAGCAGCTTGAAAATGCGGTAAGTTTTAAAAAGTTAAAACAGGAAAACCCGAAGCATTTGCGTAAAGGTACTTCAGGCTATTGGAAAGAGCAGCTATCGCAATACCACAAGGAAAGGGCAATACAATTAGCTGGACCCTTACTGGGACACCTGGGATATTCGGGAATTAAAAACTCTGGCCTAAACAGGAATTTTTCACATTGGGATTTTGAAGCACTGAAAGAAGAAATTATCTCTGCCCGGCAACCGCTGGTCTAAATTACCAAACCCCCAGTTGCCTGCCAATTGTTTTTAATTGGCCAATATGGTAACCGGTATGGTGCAAAATGGTCATAGCGGCCCATGAGATGCTTTTGCCATTTTTCTGAACTTTGAAAAGCTCCGTATCAGGATTATCTACAATTTGAATTACTTCCAGCAGTTCGGTTTCGTATTCATCAATGGCAGCATCCCATTCTTTCCTGGTTTGGGGTTGATGATTTTCCGGCCAGTGCGCATCTGGCCAGACATTTGCGTGGTGGGCAGGATCTTTCATAAAATTTAATAGCGCTTTTTGTCTTGCTCTAATATGTCCTAACAAAATCCAGGCTGAGAAATGTAGCCCGTTTAGAATAACTCCGCTTTTGTCGTACGAGAATTCCCGGAGTAAAATAACGTTAGGAGCGAATCCTCCTTCAAGAAGTTCTGAAATCTGCTGCCTTACCAGGTGTTCATTCATCTAAATAAGTTTTAAGTTTCAAAATACTAAATTAATAGGAGCAGGAATTTTGGCTTTAGTAAATATTAACATTGTTCTGCTCGGGAATGCTGTTGCTTAGCAAAGCGTTTTATTTGTTTTTTCAGTTCAATCTGGTCTTACTTTTTTGCTGTACCGGAACGGTAATGAATCTTTATAATTATAATGAAACCCGGCCTGCATTGGAGTAGTGCAGGTGCAGGATTTCTTTTTTATAATTTTTCTTTTCTGTTTGCGAATAATTTTTAGATTAAAACGGAACTAAAAAAGCATCCGGAATAATGAAGAAAGATAATACAGAGGTACAGGAAAAATCAGTAAACAGGGAGGTTGCCCAAAAAGCAGAATTTCGCGTGGTGGGACTGTCGCGAAGCGGGAACCATGCTATAATAAACTGGATTTTAAATCAAATAAACGGCAGGTATTGTTATTTAAATTGTACCGAACCTAAGCATAACCCTTTTCTAACAGCCAGGCCTTTAAGTGAAGAAGGAAAAGTTTACCAGACCAATATTCCAGATTTTAACCTAAAGCAGGAGCAGGCAGGAGAGTTTTCACAAAAGGATTACCTGCTTTATAATCATGAAGATTGTTTCCTGGGCCCATTACAAAAAACTGAAAAAAAAGGAATAAATGAAAACTGGCTGGGGGCATCCAGAGAGAAACGTAATGTCCTTATTTTACGAGATCCTTTTAACCTGTTTGCCAGCAGGATAAAGGCGGGGCTTCTTAGGGGACATTATCCCGGACATGGCGCCAAACCTATTTCTGTTCAAACTTTACAGCGCATTTACAAGCAGCATGCACGGGAATTTCTGAATAATAAATACTTGAAGAACAAGGTGCTTATAAATTATAACTCTTGGACTTCCAGTGCCAGTTATCGTAAGGAGGTCGCGGAGAAGCTGGGAATCAGTTTTTCTGATGAAGGTTTAAGGGAAGTAACAAAAGTTGCCGGTGGAAGTTCCTTCGATGGAACCAGATTTTCTGGAGAAGCACATAAAATGAACCTGCATGACAGGTGGAAAAAATTTGCTGAGGATAAGGAATACTGGGAGATGTTTGATCCTGAAATGATAAATTTAACCGTTAAGATCTTTGGAAGGATCCCTCCTGTTGCTTTTGCTGAAGCTAATATTCTTTCTTCCTAACATGAAAGATAACAATGAATTAAAGTTGAGTTAAAATTCTTGCTGGAAAAGGGGAATTTAGGGCTAATATCTTTCTTAATTAATGTTAAAATTTTTCTTTATTATTTAAAGCTAATATAAGTAATTGAAATTCAGGTCATTTCAGGTGAAAAGCAAGATTTGTAGATAAAGTGTATTTCCGTTAACTTCATAAAAAATATTATAAGCCCCCGAGTTATGGAAATTTCCAATGATGTTTATGTACTTGGCCTTTTAAAAGATGGAATGGCATATACCGAAATTATCAGGAATTCCTCAAAAGAGCATTGGGAAAAACTGCTAAAGTATCAGCTGGTACGTACAGATGCTTCAGGTAAGGTTTATCTTACTGAAAAAGGAAAAGTGGCCAGGGTTATAGGTCTTAAAAAATTTTTAAGAGCTGAAGAATTGGAAACAGAAATGAAACATTTCGACCTTAACAAAATTTCTTTACATAATAAGCTGTTGGCCATTACTGCCATTGGCCTGTTGCTTTTACTTATTTACCTCCTGTGGAGCCATGGTACTATTCTTTGATTTTCACCAGCTGCCGTCTTTACTTTTTCTTTATTTACTTCCCTTACAGATAAACCTGCACTGGTAATTGTGGATTTTAGAAGGATCCTTTCCTACTTTCAGATGTATAAAATTCAACAGAATTGTTATAGATGTGATTTGTATATAGTTATTTTGTTAAATTAGGCGTAATGGCTTCTCTTGCAGTAAAATTTGCATCAAAAATTGCCAATTATAACTAATTAAACAATCAACCAATGAATAATACCAACGCCTTCGGGATTACAGAACTTTTGCACCAGGAGACCTATCTGGCTAACGGAGATCTGAAGACATGGGAAGGAAAAAAAGATGAAGTTTATTCTACAATATCTTCAACAGAAAACTACAATAAAACTTTGCTGGGAACCGTACCGCATATGGATGAATCCGCAGCGCTGGAAGTCCTGGATTATGCCTGTGCAGCTTATGACAAGGGGAAGGGGGAATGGCCAACTGCAAAGGTTTCCTACCGCATTAAATGTATGGAAGATTTTGTAGTTCAAATGAAAAAGGAGCGTGAAAAGGTAGTGAAATATCTAATGTGGGAAATTGGTAAATCGCTTCCGGATTCCCAAAAGGAGTTTGACAGGACAGTAGAGTATATATACGATACCATAGAAGATTACAAGCAGCTGGACAGGGACAGCGCGAAATTTTCCAAACGCGATAATGTAAATGCCCACATAAGGCGCGGCCCGTTAGGAGTGGTATTATGCCTTGGCCCTTACAATTATCCTTTAAATGAAACTTTTGCTTTGCTTATCCCGGCTTTAATTATGGGCAATACGGTGGTTTTTAAACCCGCAAAACATGGAGTACTGTTGCTTTCCCCATTGCTGGAGGCATTCAGGTCCAGCTTTCCCAGGGGAGTGGTGAATATTATTTACGGCAGGGGCAGGGAAGTGGCAGCCCCTATTATGGCAACAGGCAGGATAGACGTTCTGGCCCTTATTGGCAACAGTAAATCTGCCATAGCCCTGCAGGATCAGCATCCGCATAAGAATAGGCTAAGGCTGGTGCTGGGGCTGGAGGCAAAAAATCCTGCTATTATTTTGCCGGATGCGGACCTGGACCTGGCGATACAGGAATGCATATCCGGAACGCTCTCTTTCAATGGGCAACGATGTACCGCCCTTAAGATTATTCATGTTCATGAAGATATAAGGGAAGAATTCAATAGCCGCTTCGCGAAAAAAGTAGATGAACTTAAGTTTGGTAATCCCTGGGAGGAGAAGGTTCAGCTTACTCCGCTTCCCGAACCGGAAAAGCCAACGTACATCCAGGAACTTATTGATGATGCCCGGGAAAAAGGTGCAAAGATCCTGAATGAGAAAGGCGGTGAAATTTCAGAAAATTATATCTATCCTGCCGTGCTTTATCCTGTTACTACAGAAATGCGGGTGTACCAGGAAGAACAGTTTGGGCCGGTAATTCCTGTTAAGCCTTTCAATTCTATCGAGAACCTGCTGGATGAAATCGCAGATTCCAATTACGGGCAGCAGGTGAGCCTCTTTGGAAAGGATATTGAACAACTGGCGCCGCTTATAGACACCCTTGTAAATTTGGTTTGCAGGGTAAACCTGAACAGTTCCTGCCAGCGAGGGCCTGATGTTTTCCCGTTTACCGGAAGAAAGGATTCCGCTGTAGGCACTCTCAGTGTGCATGATGCGCTGCGTTCCTTTTCCATTCGTACTTTTGTGGCGTCCAAAGACAACCCATACAACAATGCAATCCTTCAGGAATTACTTTCCAGTGATAAATCCCATTTTGTAAGTACCGATTATATTCTTTAAAAAACAGAAAAGCCTGCCGCAGATTTTTGTCGCAGGCTTTTTTTAATCTATTCAACAGGAAAATCAAAATAGGTGTCGGGATGTGGTTCATTTCGGTACGTATAATGCCACCATTCTTCAGAGTAGGGCCTGAAGCCATGCCTGCTCATAACATTCTTGAGTAATTGCCGGTTTTCTTTTTGTTCTTTTGTGGGCTTTTGGCTATTGTGATGGGAAATACTTCCGAAGAAATCAAAAGGGCTGCCCATATCGATTTCCTCTTCTGTACTGGCATCTACAATAGTAAGGTCTACCGTGCTTCCGCGGGAATGTCCTGAATGGGTGGCGATATATCCTTTGCTAAAAAGATTCCTTTTTTTGACATCGGGATAAAATTCTTGCTTGGCCAGGGTATCCTTTTCATTTTTTGCCCAGTTTACAAAATTATTTACGGCAGACTGGGGCCTGTAGGCATCGAAAATTTTAAGGCAATATCCTTCCTTCAGCAAATCCTCCTGTACCTTTTTAAGCGCCATAGCAGCAGGTTTGGTTAAAATTGCCTTTGGTGCATTATAGGATTCCACGGTCCTGCCCATAAAATTGTGCTCCCCGGCATATCTTATTTCTTCCAGTACATCGGGAATAACATCTTTTACATACACAAAATTATCGGGCAATCTGGCAGAAGGCGCATGCATATATTTGGGCAAGCAGATGAGGCTTAAGAAGAGGACGAGAAATTTCATCAATATAGTTTTGGACTAATCTAATTAATATTTTCTTCTGAAGCTTTTATTCGTGTAAACTATTGTTTTTAGAAATCCAGATCGTTGAATAAACACGCTTTTTTCTTCGAAGGATTCAAAAGGAACATTGTAGCAAAAAAGGGCGGTACTTCCTTAAAGCTCTGCTACAGATGCAGTGAACAACCAGAGATTTGCTTTAAAACAGTTACTTCGTTGGTTAAAGGAGGTTTAAATAAACTTTTGGCGTCTATGGTGAGCCAAAAGTATTTAAATCATCAAAAGTACTTTCAACTACTTTTTTAAAGGTATTGGCATCATTTACCACCATGCAAGGGAAGGTTTAAAGTAGATTAGCTTTATAAATCATCAATCCTTAAACGTAAATTATTAATTCTTAAAAAATGATATTATGAAAAACTTAATTCTATTATTGACTTTGTTAGCTGTATGTACTTATGGAAACGCCCAGAATGATCAGGAAATAACCCAGCTGGAAGAAGCAAAGGTTGGATTTGCTCCTTTGGATGCGAAAATTGTAAGAATGGGAAATTCTTTTTCCTATAAAGTGAAAGAACAATTTGCGGGAGAATTTGTAAGAAATCCCATCGGCTTTATGAATGCCAATTTTGATATTAACAACTTTATAGCGGAGGTGGATAACAGGAGTTACGACAGCTATATAATTACCTTTGAAAACGGCAATGGCTATCTTCAGGCCGATTTTGATAAAGATGGGAACCTGGAAAGGACTTTTCAGAAATTTAAAGATATTCCTCTGCCTACAGAAATTTCCCGTGCTGTACTGAGAGATCATAAAGGCTGGACTATTACTAAAAACAAACTTGTGGCCCGTGGTACAGGTGAATATTTAGACAAAGCAACTTATCGCATGAAGCTGGAAAAGGATGGGGAGAAAAAGCGTATTAAAATTGATGGCAGAGAAGAAGGCATTGCAGGTTTGGCAAGCAATTAGAAATCTTAATTACTAAATTCAATCTTATAAGCGCTACCGGAATTTTTTTCCGGTAGCTTTTTTAGGTTCAGATTTTAGATAATAAACGGTTATTTTAATTGGAAAATATTGAAATTAGTAAAATAAACCTTTCAGGATTAGTATTTTATGAGAGCACTTATTGTTGACGACGAAGAACTTGCCAGAAGAAGGATTGTGAATCTTCTGGAAGAGGTGAGCGAAATTAAAATCATAGGAGAATGTACCAACGGGCAAACGGCTATAGCAGAAATTAATTCCCTTAAACCCGAACTTGTTTTTCTGGATATCAGCATGAAGGACATGAATGGGTTTGAAGTTTTGCAAAAAGTGGAAATTAAGCCTAAGCCCATTGTAATCTTTGTGACTGCTTACGATAATTATGCTTTAAAAGCTTTTGATGTGGAGGCTTTTGATTTCCTGCTGAAGCCATTTAAAGATCAGCGGTTCTTTAAAACAATCGATAAAATCCTGAAAACCACAAAAACAGAAGCAGATTTGCATTTTGAAAAACGCATGATGGAATTGTTCCATACCTATACCAAATCTTCTTCAAACCTTAAAAGCGCCAATAAAATAGCCATTAAACAGGGCAATAAAACAGCGCTTATCGACCCGCATAAAATTCTTTACATCCTGGCTTCGGGCTATTATGCTGAAATTTATACTGATAATAATAAGTACCTTTTAAGGGAATCCCTTAATACTTTGGCTGAAAACCTGGATAGCGATAGCTTTTTACGTATTCACAGGTCCAGTATTATTAACCTGGAATATATACAGGAAATTGTTCATTCTGAATTTTCTGAAATTGATGCCAGGATGATTGACGACAAACTCCTGCGGGTAAGCAAGTCCCATAAGGAAGAATTTTTGGAAAAAATTGGAATTTAAATGACTATCACTACAATCCGCAAGAAATACATAGATATTAAACTCGTCCTGCTTCTGGCAGGTTTTTATCTGTTATTTGATATTGTCCTAATTGCCAAAGTAGCTTACATGCAAGCAGTTGTGCTGCATGACCAGTATTTTTCCTGGGGTTCCTTTCTTATTCATAATATTTTACTGGATTATATTATTGTGGTAAGCTACATGACCATTATAGCGATAAGTACCAAACGATTTTTAAATAAGAATTACTCCTGGGTCAGGATTATTACTTTTCATACAATATTATCCATTTTAATAGGGATGGTAATTCGCCTTGTGCTCGATTTTTATACCATCTTAACCGGGCAGCAAACCCTGGCAGAGTACGATTTTAGGGAAAGCGTGTATGCCTTCATGTTTGTTATCGATTTAAATTTCCTTATCTATTTTGCAATGGTGTTTATTGTCTACACCTACTACTACCTTAAGCAGGTTAAGCAGGCTGAAAAAAGACATATTAAACTGGAAAGCCAGATTGTAAATGCCCGTATGAGAATGCTATCTTCCCAACTACAACCACATTTTCTTTTTAATACCCTTAATTCTATTTCAGTTTTAACAGATGTGGATGCAGGCAAAGCCAAAGATACTATTGCCGATTTAAGCGATTTCTTACGGGAAATTCTATATAAAAGCGATAGCAATGTGATCATATTAGATGAAGAACTGCGTATCCTGGAGTATTATCTTAATATTCTGCACGTAAGATTTTCAGATCATCTAAACATCACTAAAGAAATTGAAGAATCGTTCCGGTATAAAAAAGTACCCGCTTTGCTGTTGCAGCCTTTAATAGAAAACTCCATTAAACACGGTTACTCCTACGACCATACAGATCTTCACATCAATATTGCCGTTTTCAGCGAACAAAAAAAGTTTATCCTGAAAATAACCAATAACGGGGCTTCAATAACTGAAACCCATGCGCAGTTAATGGAAAAAGGGGTAGGGCTGAGGAATATTGATGACAGGTTGAAGAACCTGTACGGCAAAGATTATCACTTCGAAATCCGGAACAGGGAAAATCAGCGGGGTGTCGAAACCATTATAGAAATTCCGTTATAGGCTCTTAATTATGAAAGATTAGATATTCTAAAGGCTCAATCTCTGCCCGTCTTTACTGGCAGATTCATAAATTTTTTCCACAATAACAATATCCTTTAAACCTTCTTCCCCGGGAACAAGTACAGGGCGGTTGTTAATAATAGCCAGGGCATCATCATCCATTTGCACCGCCTGCTGGTTTTTCCCAAAGGGTTCCAGAATCGTTCCATCACTCGCCCTGCCTTTAACCCCCGAATATGCCTGGAACGGGTCCAGATAGTAGCCGCCGTTGGCGCAGTTAATATCCAGCCGGTTCATGTTCTCTCCAAAACTGGTACGGCAGTGTGCGGTGATGCCTTCCGGAAATTCAAGGGTGAAAATGGTGGTTTCATCTACTTCATCAAACATTTCCGGCCGGCTGGTTGTTTGGGTGGCACTCACCGCAACAGGCTCCATTCCGGTAGAATACCTGGCGCCGTTTAAAGAATATACGCCCATATCGTACATGGCACCGCCGCCCATTTCTTTATCCAGCCGCCAGGGGCTAATATTTGTTCCATAAAAACCAGCATTGGCTTTTAATCCCTTAATTGCCCCAAAAGGTTTGGTTTCTGCCCATTTCATAATAGTTTGGGTGTTTGCCTCATGTTGCATCCTGTAACCTATAGAAAGCTTAACTTTGTTTTTGTTGCAGGCATCAATTATAGAACGGCATTCTTCTGCGGTTTTCGCCATGGGTTTTTCGCACCAGACATGTTTTCCCGCGTTAGCAGCTTTAATGGCATATTCCGCATGCATGCTATTGGGAAGCACAACGTAAATAACATCAATATCATTGTTGTTGGCGATGCTATCCATATTTTCATAATTGTAAACGTTAGCGTCTTTAATGCCATATTGTTTTTGCCACTTCGGAATTTTCTCCGGGCTGCCGGTTACAATACCTCTTAATTCACAGTAATCTGTTTTCTGCAGTGCCGGAGCGAGAAGGTTTGTGCTGTAATAGCCAAGTCCCACCAGTGCCACTCCAAGTTTTTTTGCAGGTTGAGCTGCAAGCAATCCCGGGTAAGGCAGCGTAGCAGCTGCCAGGAATAATCCCGATTTTTTTATAAAAGTCCGCCTGTTTTCCATAGCCTTAAATTTTAGGTTCAGTAAGTTAAAGAATTTAAGTGAATGTTACTACCACAAAATTTTTTAGGGTAAAAGCAACAAATTATTAACGATTTCTTGGCTGAAAGCGAAGAGGTAGTAAAGTAATTTTGTTCATCTATTAATTAACCGGAAATCATTTTGTCCTACTACTCAATGCAATTCAAAAATTGGCCATTTGTCACACTTTTAATTCTTTCGCTGACGGGATTTTCCTGTTCCAACGACATGGAAAAGGTAGAGCAACCACTGGAAAAAAATCAGGTTTCAGATACTATCATGTCCACACCAAAGAGAGCAGAGCCAATAAAAGAAAAAAGGTTGGCCATCAGCTACAGTTTAGATTCTTTAAAAACACTGGAAGCCCTGGATACTCTTAAGGTACGATATAATAAGGACGAAAGGGCAACAATTTTTGCGCTTAACCGTATTGAAGAATATCGCGTTCAGCCAGGGATTCCTGTTATTATACCTGATACTATAAGCCAGGATTTTCTGATTTACAGCCCTTTTCCAAAGGAACTTCCTCTTTTGGATTCTATTCCTAAAGCGGTGCTTATTGCGCAAAGAATTCAGGGTTTTGCATTATATGAATCGGGCAAGCTCATCCATTGGGGGCCGGTGAGCTCCGGAAAGAAATCCACACCCACGCCAAACGGACTTCATTATGGCAATTATAAAGCTAAAAGAAAGGTGAGTACTGTGAATGATGCCTGGATATTGCCATACTATTTTAATTTTCTCAATTTTGAAGGAGTAGGAGTACACCAGTATAATATGCCCGGCTTTCCTGCCAGCCACGCCTGTGTTCGTTTAAAAATGGATGACGCTAAATTTATCTACGATTGGGCAGATATGTGGCAGTTAGAAAATGACACAATTAAACATAACGGGACGCCCTTCATGGTTTTTGGAGAATATGATTTTGATGCTCCCGCGCCATGGTTAAACCTGGCTGATGATTTTAAGGCAGACGATTTGACTGATGAAGAATTACAAACCCTGAAGGACTATGTAGAGCAATATAAAGAAGATCCACGTAACTTCAGGCAGAAGGAAGAAGCGGAAATTCCGGAAACGGAATTAGCCTCTTAAAATTCCTTTTTATCTTAGCTGAAAATTTTAAAATGAAAAGTTTCAGAACAATATCGGGTATTGCATCACTGATTTTATTTTTTGCCTTTGTTGCGGGCGTTAAGGCGCAGGAGACCTTCATAACTGTAAGGGCCAAAGCCAAAGATGCCAAATTTCTCGGTACTTCTATGGGCGGCGCCAGGATTGTTATCAGGAACGCAGGAACAGGCAAGATTTTAGCTGAAGGAATTACCGAAGGCGGCACCGGGAACACTTCAAAAATAATGAAGCAGGCCCATGAACGGAACAAGCCAATAAGTGAAGAAGGTACAGCAGCTTTTACCACGAGCCTGGAATTGGAAAAACCTGTTTTTGTAACTGTTGAAGGCTATGCTCCCCTTAATAGCAAGCAGGCCGCCATCACTTCTTCAACGCAACTCTGGCTTCTTCCGGGCAAAAACATTACAGGGGACGGCATCGTGCTTGAATTCCCGGGATTTGTGGTAGATATTCTCTCCCCGCAAACCCACGAGGCTGTTTCCGCGGCAAAACCGGTTGAAATAAAAGCAAATATTGTTATGATGTGTGGCTGCCCAATTACCGATGGAGGGATATGGAATGCGAACCAGTATGAAATAAAAGCGGTGATTAGCAGCAGTGGAAATCAGGTGAAGGATATTCCTCTTAAAGTTGGAGAAAAATCCAGTACATTTTTTGCAGAAACAAGGCTTAATTCCGGAGTTTATGAAATAATGGTTTACGCCTTTGATCCAGTGACCGGAAACAGCGGCCTGGCTAAAACAAATGTTATAGTAAAATAACCGGGTTGAATATTCTACCAGGCAGTAGTAGCCGGGGTCTTTTTTTCAGCGGCGGTTGTTTATGCCTGCTTCATTTCACTATTTAACAAACCCAGCTCTTCTATGGTTTTAAGCACGCCGTTTTCATTGTTGTCGTGGCTGGTAGTGTATTTGCTGGCACTGATAATCTCAGGGTGAGCGTTTTTCATCGCGTAGCTGTATTTAGCCTTTTGCATCATTTCCAGGTCATTTAGGTAATCTCCAAATACAAGAGTCTCTTCCGGTGAAATATTCAGCTCTTTCTGAACTCCTTCTATGGCATTTCCCTTATTGGCGGTAAAGGCGGTAATATCCAGAAATATTCGCGCAGCCACGGCTACTTTATATTCATCCTGAAATTTTTTGTAATGTGGGTAAGTGTGTTCTTCCACACCTTTAAAGTCACAAATAGTTACTTTTAGTACCGTATCCTCAACTTTTTTCAGGTCATCTACTTTCTTTAGGCGTTTATAATACTTCTGAATTTCACCTATAAACTCTTCATCGTCGCTTTCAACATAAGCAGAAGTTTTTCCGCAAAGCACCAGATGTGCACCTTCAATATTTCTGCCTATCTCAATAAATTCCATTGCTGCTTCTCTCTCCAGTGGATTCACATATAATTCTTTGCCTTTATGGACCACATGAGTACCGTTTTCAGCAAAAAAGAGCATCCGGTCCTTAATTTTTTCAAATTTCGACTCCAGGTTATAAAATTGTCGGCCGCTGGCAACAGAAAACATAATGCCTTTTTCATTAAGTGCTTCTTCGGTTTTCCAGAAATCGGGGTGCAACTCATGCTGGTCATTCAGCAGGGTTCCATCCATATCGGTAACAATTAACTTGATCATAGCCTTGAAATTTAAGGCGCAAAGATATTGTATTAAAGTTGTGCAGGTGTTAATTCCATATCAATTTTATAAGTGGGGCGATAACGAGTATAAATAGGGAGCGAATCTAAGCTTCTGAGGCAGTTGTGGTTGAAATAATTTTTCTTCTTTTTATTTATATTAAATATAAATAAGCTTTTTTTTCTGAAGTTCCCTTATTACATTTGCCATGTTATTTAAAACAAGTCTAAATAAATACTACTACTATGAATCAAAAATATTTTCTGCTAATGCTTCTGTTGGCAGTAGTGCAACAAGGCCTCGCCCAAAGTAACGGAAGCCTGCGCGGGAAAATCATCAATAACAACAGAGCGGCCGTCTCTAATGCCAATATTGACATTGAAGGAACCAGCATTGGAACAGAATCTGAAGATGATGGTGAATTCGTACTTCGCAATATTCCGGGTGGCAATTACACCCTTAGAATTTCTTATGTGGGTTACCAAACCAAAGAAATAGCGGTTTCAGTACAAAATGGCAGAACCACCACCGTTCCCAATATTATCCTTAATAGTAAAGAAGAACAGCTGGGAGAAGTAGTGCTTCGTGCAAATGCCAATACTAATGAATTTGCACGCACTAAAAGTGAATATGTGGCAAAACTGCCGCTAAAGGACATTGAAAATCCCCAGGTTTATAATACCATTACCACAGAACTGATGAAGGAACAGGTGGTTACCGATTTTGATGACGCGCTTAAAAATGTGCCGGGAATCTTCAAACTCTGGGAATCTACCGGAAGAGGAAATGATGGTGCCGGTTACTTTTCTTTAAGGGGATTTGCCGTACAGCCCACTCTTGTAAACGGCCTTCCCGCTGTGACCAATGGAAGCCCCGATCCTGCCAATATCGAACGGGTGGAGGTTATTAAAGGGCCTTCAGGAACCCTATACGGGAGCAGCCTTATTTCTTACGGCGGGCTTATTAATATCGCCACTAAGCAACCTTACAGCTATTTTGGCGGGGATATTACCTACACCATGGGAAGTTATGGTTTAAACCGCATCACTGCCGATGTTAACACTCCGTTAGATGAAAAGGGAGATGTGGCCTTGCGCCTGAATACCGCCTATAACTGGGAGGAAAGCTTCCAGGATGCCGGGTTTAAAAAATCATTATTTGTGGCACCGTCTCTTAGTTATAAGGTTAACGACCGACTTTCTTTTTACCTGAACACCGAATTCTACAGTGGCCAGAGTACCAATCCCGCCATGCTTTTTGTAGACCGCGGAGCGCCACTTCGAGTAAACAATATCGGGGAACTGGGATACGATCCTGAACGTTCCTATACCAGCAACGATCTTGTGCTTGAAAACCCAACTTTCAGCCTGCAGGGACAAATGTTCTATAAGCTTTCAGATGAATGGACCTCGCAAACAGCAGTTTCCCGTGGATCAACCAAATCTAAAGGTTACTATTCCTACCTCTATGAAACCACCAGGTTTTACCAGGGCCAGGACGAAATTGAAGGGGAAGTGACGAACCTTGATGAAGGTGTGGTATTTACCCGATATATGAACAACCAGAACTCTACCACGCTTACTACCGATCTTCAGCAAAATTTCATCGGCGATTTTGAAATTGCAGGGATGAGAAACCGCATGGTTGTTGGTTTGGATTATTATAACCGCCAGGTGACCGATAACAGCACAGGCTATGTTGGCAACGGCAATATTTACATTGGTGATGCCAGCCTGGAGAACATCAACCAGAGTGTGTACGGGATTTATGATCCTGCGGCCTATGTAACCAATAATGACAGTGGAATTCTTTCCAGCCAGGGAGTGGACTATTTACTGCGGAATGCCCCAAGAAACAACAACCAGACCCAGGAAGAAGTTTACAGCGCCTACGTTTCTGATGTGATCAATTTCACCCCGGCGCTTTCGGCCATGGCTAGTTTGAGAATAGACCAGTTTGAAAGTGATAACAACAGCCAGACGGCGCTTTCTCCTAAATTTGGAGTGGTTTATCAGCCGGTATTGGACAAGGTTTCGATATTTGCCAATTATATGGACGGCTTTAGCAACGTGGCCCCACAGGAAGAGGGAGATCCCGCAGAAGGGCTAACCACTACGGTAACCTTCGATCCAGAACACGCGAGCCAGCTGGAGGTGGGAACTAAACTAAGTTTGTTGCAAAACAGGCTTCTTGCCACCTTTAGTTATTATGATATCCAGGTGTCTAATATTGTAATGGAGGAAACCGGCAGGCCTTTTTATTATGTGCAGGACGGGGAGCTTTACAGCCGCGGATTTGAAGCCAGCATCACCGCTAATCCCGTAGATGGTTTAAATATTATTGCCGGGTACAGCCATAATGAAAGTGAGCTTACCCAATCGGACCAAACCGATTTTCTTGGCAGAAGACCGGAATCTGCCGGGCCTAAGGATATGGCGAACCTGTGGGCAAGCTATAAGTTCCAGATGGGTAGCCTGCAAGGTTTCGGAATTGGTTTTGGAGGAAATTACGCCGGGGATAACATGATCTTTAACCGGCAGTTGGGCGGAGTTTTTACCCTACCTTCTTACACCGTATTTAATGCTTCTGTATTTTATAATGTTGAAAAATTCGCCATTAACCTGAAGCTTAACAATATTGGGAATGAAGAATATTATGCGGGATGGTCTACCATCAATCCGCAGCTGCCAAGGAACTTCCTGGCAAGTTTAACTTATAAGTTTTAATCCTTAATTAAAGAACACCGCCGGAAAGTTTAATTCTTTCCGGCGGTTTTTATTTTGAAGATGAAAAAGAAAAAACAGCATTCCTTTAAAAAATGGATAGGCAGGCTACACCTCTGGCTGGGCCTTTCTTCAGGAATTATTGTTTTTATTGTAGCGCTTACCGGCTGCATTTTTGTTTTTCATGATGAGTTGAAAGATCTGGCTTATGACTGGCGCAAGGTTGAACTTCAGCATAAACAATTTGCGAAGCCTTCAGAAATTCAGCAGAAGATAAAGCAATTCTATCCTGAAGCCGATGCCAGTATGGTGGTGTACCAAAACCGTGAAAGGCCGGCACAGGTATTTACCAATATCAATGGTGTCCCGCATCAGCTGTATTTTAATCCCTATTCGGCAGAGCTTGTTCATGTTCAGAACCTGGAAGAAGATTTCTTCAGCTTAATTGAAGACCTGCACATGCACCTTCTGCTTCCCGAGCAAACAGGAAAACAGGTGGTGGGAATTTCTACTATTGTTTTTGTGCTCATGCTCATTTCCGGCATTATCCTGTGGTGGCCAAAAAAAAAGAAGCATATCAGTAAAAACTTCAGTATAAAATGGAACGCGCGCTGGAGGCGTATAAATTACGACTGGCACAGGGTTACCGGAATTTATATTTCCATTATAGCACTGCTTATAGCGCTTACGGGTTTGGGAATTTGCTATGAATGGATGCATGAAAGCTTCTATGCGGTTGGGAATTTATGGCAGGACCGTCCTGAAGACCAGGTTTCAGAAACTATTACCAATTCCGGGGCATTAAACCCTGCGGCTGTGGATAGTGCTTTTTTGCAGACCAAAAACCTGATGCCTCAAAGCGGAATGCTATTCGTGTGGCAGCAGTCTCCCGAAAAGCCAATTGTAACCGGGGCTTATCCGGAATCGCTGGAATTTGACCACCAGTCTAATTTTTATTTTCATCCCGGCAGCGGAAAATTGCTGCAATCGAAATTATATTCAGAAAAAAGTCGGGGCCTGAAATTGCAGGAAATGAACTACGGTTTGCACACCGGCCAGTATCTTGGGCTGGCAGGAAAAATAATTGCCTTTACAGTAAGTTTGTTTGTTGCAGGTTTGCCCGTATCTGGCTGCATGATCTGGTGGGGGAGAAGGAATAAGAAAAAAAAGAAAACCGCTAAACCCGTCCTGGCATGAAGAAGAAAAGGAATCACAGCTTTAAAAAGTGGATAGGAAAAATCCATTTGTGGCTGGGCCTTGTTTCCGGGATAATCGTATTTCTGCTTTCCGTTACCGGATGCATTTTTGTCTTTAGTTCAGAGATAAATGAACTGGTAAGAAAGGATGAGCTTTACGTTCAACCCGAAGGAGCGCCATTGCCGGTATCGGAACTATGGGAAAGCGCGCAGGAGCATTTAGGTGCAGGAATGCCTCTTTCATGGGCGTATATATATAATCCGCCGGAAAAAAGCTGGGTGTTTTACGCTTATAAAACCAGTCCTGATGCTATCACATATTTTGGCAACCTGGAATATTATAAGGCGGTTTATGTAAATCCTTATTCGGGGGAAATCCTTGGCATTTACGATGAGGAGTTCGACTTCTTTAATATTATTAAATTCTTACACTGGAGCCTGTTGCTTAAAACCGAAATAGGGCAGCCTGTAGTGGGATGGGCAACTTTTATTTTCGTGATAATGCTCATAAGCGGGATAGTGCTTTGGTGGCCAATAAACCGGAATGCGGCAAAACAGCGGTTTTCATTTAAATGGAAAGATACCACCAGCTGGAAACGCAAAAATTACGACCTGCACAATATCCTTGGCTTTTACGTGGCGTCCCTGGCGCTTATCCTGGCCATAACAGGAATGGTCTGGGCTTTTACCTGGATGAAAGGGATTGTTTATGCTGCAGGAGCGGGAAGTACACAGCCGCCTGCGATAGAATATAAGCAATCCAATCCTTCCGCAGTGAAGGTGGCGCATCCCATAGATGTGGCTTACCACAATGCCGTTAAAGCTTATCCTGCTTCAAACGGTTTTCGCTTTACCCCGGCTGCCGGGGAGACAGGCGCCATAAACGCCTACGTGCAGGAGTATGACGGGGTGTACTATAAAAGCCATATGCTACAGTTTGACCAGTATTCGGGGGAATTGATCAATACCCGCGATTATGAGGAAAAGAATTTTGGAGAGCGGCTTATCGAGGCGAACTACGATATTCATGTGGGGGCCATTTTGGGCATTCCCGGGAAGGTGCTTATGTTCTTCGCCAGTTTAATTTGCGGTTCACTGCCGGTAACAGGCTTCCTGGTATGGTGGAAGCGAAAGAGTAAATTCAAATATCTGGTGAGATCTTAAATCACAACGGGTTCAAAATCCAGACGATTTTGAACCCGTTTTATTTATCCTGTTTTCAGCTTAAAAAAGTATGGCGTCTACTATGGCGCCAACCACGGCAAGTATTATGGCCAGCCATAAAGATGGGGCAAAGCCAACCGTTCTAAAATCATCACTTATTTTATCGGCTATTTCAATAATAATCGCGTAGGCGATAATACGGGTTATAAAACCGAGGCCGAGGAAATAAAATATTCCCAGGGTGGCAATGTTAAGTATGGCAGTTAGGAGCCAGCTAAGAAGGAAGCTTAAAACGCCAATTATTAAAGCGACCAGTAAAGCCGTTTTAAATCCTTTTAATTCTACTTTAGACATCATTTTAGCGGCGGCAAGTAAAACGGCCGCATCTATTACTATGTGCAATAACCACTGTAGCATATTTTCTGGTTTTAAGGGTTAGAAGTTTAAAGTTAGGAAAAATTATTCCAGTCTTTTCTTTAAAGTGGCAGGTTCCCCATCGGTAATGACTTCCCAGAGCGCCTTAAAATTAGCAAGTTTCTCGCGTCTCCTAAGGCGGGTGGAAGTTTCATACTCTTTTTTGTCGGCAACAAAACCAGTGTAATCCAATCCCAGGTTTTTAGCGATAAACATGGTCCTGGGCAGGTGAAACCGCTGGGTAACCACAATGGCGTCTTTAATTCCTATTACTTCATTAGACCTGTACATGCTGTCGTAAGTATCGAAGCCCGCATGATCTTCAAGAACATTGTTTTCCGGAATGCCGCGTTGCAAGAGGTAATTTTTCATCGCGCCAACCTCGTCATAATCAGCAGTTTTATGGTCTCCGGATACCAGGATTTGCTCCACCTTTCCTGCCTGGTAAAGTTCAATTGCGGTTTCTATGCGGTCCTGTAACACAGGGGAAAGCTTCCCGTCTGAATGTACGCTGGCACCAAGCACAATTACTGTTCTGGCTTCGGGTACATTCTCGATTTCATCATAAATTAAATTAGCCGTATCTTTTTTAAGATATGCTTCAAATCCTAGTACAATCATACTTGCCAAAATCACGAAAATGGCAAAAGTGAGGATAATTTTTTTTATCAGTCTCATGCAAACATGAAAGTTAAAGTGGTTCGAATATAGCCAATAAAATTTGATGTATAGGTTTAATTTATCTTATTTGTAAGCACAACGAATATTCATTGTTTAAATTTGCAAAGAATCCTAAAAAATTCAATGTTATGGGGAATATCGAAGCCCTGGAGTGGCGTTACGCGACCAAAAAGTTTGCTTCTGAAAAAATCCTGCCTTCAGAGAAGGTGGAAATTCTGAAGAAGGCCTTTAACCTAACGGCTACTTCTTATGGCTTGCAGCCAATTAAGATGGTGGTGATTCAGAATAAGGAAATTCAGGAGAAACTGAAGGAATTCAGCATGAACCAGCTACAAATTAGCACGGCCTCTCACGTGTTGATTATTTGCATTGAAAAGGAAGTAGGGCAGGAGTTTATCGAGAATTATTTTACCAGGGTAAAACACATACGGGAGACACCCGATGAAATCCTAAGTCCGTTTAAAAAGTTTTTGGTAGAAGATTTTAAATCGAAACCCGATAATGAAATTGCCTTATGGTCTGTAAACCAGGCTTACCTTGCCCTGGGAACGCTCCTCACCGTTTGTGCTACGGAAGAAATTGATGCCTGCCCCATGGAAGGTTTTGAACCCGCTAAGTATGATGAATACCTTCAATTAGGGGAACATAATTTGAAGTCGGTGCTGGTGCTGCCCGTGGGTTATCGCGCCGAGGACGATATGTTTTCCAGCTTTAAAAAAGTAAGGAGACCCCTGGAAGACGTAATAATTGAAGTAGATTAATAATTCACGTAATCTGTAATCTCCAGTCCGTAACCCACCATTCCGACTCTTTTTGTTTGCTGCGAATTAGAAAGCAACCTTATTTTATGGATTTCCAGGTCATGAAGGATCTGTGCGCCAATTCCAAAGTCTTTATTATCCATGTTCACGGGAGGAGCTTTTAATTCACCTTTTTTCTGTATTTCTTTCAATTCGCCTAACCTGTGCAGTAAATTTCGGGACTGGTTAGCAGGATTTATAAAAACAATAGCCCCGCGGCCTTCTTCATTGATCGCCCTAAACATTCCATCCAGTTTTTTATCGGCATCGTTGGTAAGCGTGCCCAGGATATCATTATTCACCAAAGTGGAATTCATCCTTACCAGTATCTCTTCTTCGGGTTTCCAGCTGCCTTTGGTCAATGCTATATGAACCTGATTATTGGTAGTCTGTTTGTACGCTTTCAACCTGAATTTTCCAAATCTTGTCTCTACATCAAAATCTTCTTTTTTCTTAATAAGAGAATCGTGTTGCATCCTGTAAGCAACAAGGTCTTCAATAGAAACCACCTTAAGGTCAAAACGTTGTGCAACGTCCATAAGCTGGGGCAGGCGGGCCATAGTCCCGTCCTCGTTCATTATTTCCACAATCACTCCTGCCGGAGCGTAGCCTGCCAAACGGGCAAGGTCTATCGCGGCCTCCGTGTGCCCGGTTCTTCGCAAAACCCCACCTTCTTTGGCTTTAAGCGGAAAAATATGCCCGGGCCTGCTGAGGTCGTAAGGTTTGGTTTCAGGATCTATAAGGGATTTTACGGTTTTGGCCCTGTCTGCAGCAGAAATTCCCGTGGTAACGCCTTTGCCTTTCAGGTCTACAGAAATAGTAAAAGCGGTCTCCATGGGATCGGTATTGGTGCCCACCATCATCTCGAGGCGCAGTTCTTTGCAACGGGCTTCGGTAATTGGGGCGCAAATAAGGCCTCTCCCGTGGGTGGCCATAAAATTGATCATTTCGGGCGTTACCATTTCGGCGGCAGCTACAAAGTCGCCTTCATTCTCCCGGTCCCTGTCATCAACAACAATCACTACTTTACCGGCGCGAATATCTTCAATAGCATCTTTGATATTGTCCAGTTTTAATGAATTCCGGTTTTCTTTTAATTCTGCCATTGTAATGTGGTTTGGGCTGCAAAGATATTATTCTGTTTTATCTTTAGCCTTAGTGATTCCGGCTTTTTTCAGCAGTCGTTTTATGGGTTCAAAGAAATTCCCGATAACAAACAACCCCTGATCTGTAGTAGCACGGTAAGTTAGAAAAATTCCCAGTGGCAACATAATAAAAGTGGATAGCCATGTAGCTATAAAAGGACTCAGGCTGCCATCTTCCGCAGAATTTTTCGCGAAAATCCCAATGAAGTGGTAGGTAAGAAAAAGCAGGATTGCCACTACCATAGGTAAGCCCATTCCTCCTTTCCTGATTATTGCGCCCAAAGGAGCGCCCACAAAGAAAAGTACAAAACAGGCTACAGCAAGCGCGTATTTTTCGTGCAGGGCAATTTCGAATTTATTGAGTTGTTTGGAATTCGCTTTTAGTTCGTTTTTTTTCAGGTTGAGATGAGATAAGGCTGCTTCTACAGATCCTGTTGCAAAACCTGCAATTTGCGCGGCCTGCTGGGTACTGTAAAGATCCAGTACAGAGTCGCCAATTTCAGCAGTGGTGGTATCTGCCGGCTCATAATTTAAACCAATAGTAGTCATACCCGTACGGCTGTACATATTGGTTTTAAAACTTTCTACCTGCTTGTTGTACGCAGTGGAAAATGAATCTATACTTTGGCGGAGTTCTGAAATCTTAAGCATTCCCTGCGTATTTCGGTAAGTTTCATCCTCCATATCCACATCATTCCATTCTGAAAGGTCTATGTTTATGGTGTATTCTTCAAAATAACTTTTGGCGTAGGGTTTGTCTCTTCTTTTGCCGGGATCATTCGGCTGGATTTCATCATAATAATTTCCATCTTTCAGGATAAGCGAAAGGATATCAGAATCTGTACTTCCCGCCAGCTCTCCTTTATTAGCTTTCATAACGGTGAAGTTTCCGCTCCTGGGGCCTTTTTTATGAATAATTACATCGGAAAGGTATTGGCCGTTGTCGCCGCTTTTGTCTTCTACTTTAATGTTGATATTGCCAACTTCATTAAATATACCTTCGGTTATAGCCATAGCGGGTTTTAATTTGGCTATATTCTTTCTCAGGTTTATAGATTTAAATTCTGCCGCGGGAATTACATTATTGGCGAAAAAGAAGGCCGTTAAGCTGACCAGAAATATAAAAATCGTTAGCCCCCGCATTGCCCTTTGCAGGGAAATCCCGGAAGACTTCATTGCCGCGAATTCATAGTTTTCAGCAAAATTCCCAAAGGTCATTATTGAGGTGAGGAGAATGGTGAGCGGAAGGACCAGAGGGATAAGCTTGGGCGAAAAATAAAGCAGAAATTTAAAGATAATTTCTGTATCCAGGTCCTTTCCCGCAAGTTCACCTATGTACAGCCAAATAGTTTGCAGTACAAAGATGAACATGAGAATTATAAAAACGGAAAAGAAGGTCTTTAGGTAACTGGTTAATATGTACCGGTCTAATATTTTCAATCTAGTCTAATCTGTTAATGTAGTAGTTGGAATACCTGTCCTCATCAAAGTTAAAAAGGTTTTGAGCCAAGGGCTGATCTGTTTTAAAACTTTTCACGGTAATAGTGATTTTTGTGCCATTGTCCTGGGTCTGGATGAGGTTATAGATATTTTTAGTTTGGGTGTCTATTCCCAGCAGGATATTTTTAACTTCCGCGTCGCTATCTTTCGGAATCAGTTTTACATACTGGATTTTTCTTCCTTTAACATCCTGGGTAATATCCCACTGGTAAGTATATCCATCCTGGTAGAAGGTGAACATTTTTGATGGGGTTATACTATTGCTGTCTTCTTCAACATAATTAGAAATGTTGATTTCCTCATCTTCAGGAATAATAGTATAGATTTTCTTCCCGTCAAACATTTGGGTGGTTCCCATAAGGTTCAAGACATATTTATCACCTTTTATACTTACATCGCCGCGGGTTTCCTGGCTCACATTTTCAGCAGTGTTTTCCAGGGCGTATTTAAAATCTATCACCATGTTATCATAAGACTTTACCTTAGAAGAAACTTCGTTGAGTAAGGCTTCAGCTTTATCGGAATTTTGGGCGCTCAATCCCAGGCTTAACAGAGCGGTAAAAAGTAAGATCAGTTTTTTCATTTTCAAGTAATTTTTTCAGGACGGTTGGTAGTCCTTCGCCCCTAAGGGCTTTCATTTAATAATTGTTCCAGAGCTGCCAAATCTGTAATTAAAACCTGCCTCGCCTTGCTTCCTTCAAAAGGGCCAACAATTCCTGCAGCCTCAAGCTGGTCTATAATTCTACCGGCACGATTGTACCCAAGTTTTAATTTACGTTGCAGCAAAGAAGCCGAGCCTTGTTGGGCGGTAACAATTACCTCTGCGGCTTCCCTGAAGAGTTTGTCTCTTTCGCTCACATCTATATCAACTCCTGTGCCATTCTCTTCCCCTTCGTAGGCTGGCAGCAGGTGGGCATCTGGATAGGCTTTTTGAGAACCTATAAATTCGGTAATCTTATCTACCTCGGGGGTATCTACAAATGCGCACTGCAAACGCTTCATTTCGCTGCCCTGGGTAAACAGCATATCCCCGCGGCCAATTAACTGATCTGCTCCCTGGCTGTCCAAAATGGTCCTGGAATCTATCTTGGAAGTCACCCTAAAGGCAATCCGTGCCGGGAAATTGGCTTTTATAATACCTGTAATGACATTTACCGAAGGCCTTTGTGTGGCGATAATTAAATGGATTCCCACGGCACGCGCCAGCTGGGCAAGCCGGGCAATAGGAGTTTCCACTTCTTTCCCGGCAGTCATTATTAAATCGGCAAACTCGTCTACCACCAGGATGATATAAGGCAAAAATTTATGTCCGTTCTCAGGGTTTAATTTCCTGTTCCTGAACTTCACGTTGTATTCCTTTATATTCCGGACCATCGCATCCTTCAGCATTTCGTAGCGGTTGTCCATTTCAATACACAGGGAATTCAGCGTATGGATTACTTTGGTATTATCTGTAATAATAGCTTCTTCAGTATCAGGCAGTTTTGCCAGATAATGCCTTTCAATTTTATTGAAGAGTGTGAGCTCTACCTTTTTTGGGTCTACCAGTACAAATTTCACCTCTGCCGGATGCTTGCTGTAGAGCAGGGAAGTTAGAATAGCATTTAAACCTACAGATTTACCCTGGCCTGTGGCACCTGCCATAAGCATGTGTGGCATTTTGGCAAGGTCTACCACAAAAGTTTCGTTAGAGATGGTTTTTCCAAGCGCCATTGGCAGTTCCATTTCAGCACTCTGAAATTTTGGGGAAGCAATTACCGAACGCATGGAGACAATAGTAGAATTTTTATTAGGAACTTCAATACCTATGGTTCCTCTGCCGGGAATAGGGGCAATAATCCTGATTCCCAATGCTGATAGCGAAAGGGCAATATCATCTTCCAGATTCTTGATTTTGGAAATCCTGATGCCTGCTTCGGGCACAATTTCGTATAAAGTTACCGTTGGCCCAACAGTAGCCTTAATTTGCGCAATTTCGATCTTGTAGTTCTTCAGGGTTTCAACAATCCGGTTCTTATTGCCCTCAAGTTCTTCCTGATTAACGGTAATTCCACCGCCATAATCCTTCAGGAGTTCCAGCGTGGGAAATTTATAATTGCTGAGTTCCAGCGTAGGATCAAATTCGCCAAAATCCTTTACAGCTTTGGCACTAAGATTATCTTCATCTAATTCATCTTCTTCTGGCGCGGTTTCAATTTCCATTTCCACTTCGCCAGGCTCCTCTTTTTTAGCAGCAGGAGTAGAGGGAGAGGCTTTCTTTTCTTCAGCAACTTTTGTTTGCAGTTCTATTTCTGAAGCAAACTTTTCTTCTTCCTCTTTTCCTATAACTTCTTCTTTCCAATCCTTCTCCTCGTCGGTTTCAGAAATTTGCTCTTTTTCCTTTTGGAATTCAGACTGGAAATCCTTCTTTGAAGTTTTGATGTAGCTTCCTACAAGTTCCGGGGTTACTTTTAATCTTACCGTAAGGTAGACCATGAACAGGAACAACATCAAAAGTACCGTTCCGAAGAAGCCCAGGTAATCCTGGAGAAAATCATTCATTTCAAAACCAATCCTGCCGCCCAGGAGGGAATTGTCTGCGGCAAAAAATCCGAAGAAAATGGAGAGCCAGATCATAACGAGTATCCCCCAAAACCAGAATTTCTGAAGATTTTGTCTTTTTAAATCAAAGAAGAGGTAAATCCCGGTAAGGCTTACCAGAAATCCAATAATAAAAGCGGCAATTCCAAAGCCCTGGTAAATAAAGAAATCGCTAATAAGGGCGCCAAACTTGCTCAGCCAGTTTTTGGCTTCAATCTCCCTGTCTGCAAAATGGTTGAGCGTGCTTTGGTCTGCCTGCCAGTTAAATAAAAATGAAATAAATGCCACCAGCAAAGCCAGGCCAAATAACATTAAAAAACTACCTAAAACCACCTTTTGTTGCCTGCTTAATGTAAAGCGGGATTTTGAAAGATTTTTTTTTGGAGGTTTTCTTGTTTTAGCCTTCTTTTTAGCCATAGATGATTTGGAGTATTTCGGCAAAAATACAAATTAGCCTTATCTAAAATAAAGAAAAGGTACAGGTATTTAAAATTAACATTTCCGTGGTATTATTAAACGTAGAATGAATGGAAATATGATATTTCTCATTTCTATAAAGAAATATTAACATTTATTTTGTATTTTAATATAACATCCATTATTCAGCAATTTTAAAATGCAGGACATGAAAACTATTATTGTTGCCACCGATTTTTCTCCTGAAGCTGAAAATGCCCTTTCTTACGCTGCAGATTTTGCAAATAAAATTGAAGCCAGGGTCATTTTGTTCAACTCTTTTACTATTCCCATACATTTAGGAAATTCTATTTTACCGGCAGAAGCTCTTAACCGGCTGGAAGAAGAAAACACAGCCTTACTGGAAGAAAAATGTAAATGGCTGGAGGAGGAGAAACATCTGGAGGCGCATTATGAATCTGGACTGATGCTGGACGTTGCTACTGAGCTCAACCGGCTTTTTAAAAAATACAAGGCAGATTTGATAATAATGGGAATGGCGGGAAAATCTGTAGCTCAGGACATATTTGGCAACACCACCACTTCAGCAATTATGAAACATAGTTATCCTGTACTGGCTGTACCAGAAGAGGTAGGATTTTCGGGTATTAACAATATTCCTTTCGCTTATGATAAGATGAAAGAAGGGCATCATGAAATTTCAGCAAAAATCTGTGAACTGGCAGAATTTTTTGACTCTAAAGTTGAAGTTTTCCATGTTCAGAAATTGATGGAGAAAAAGTGTGAGAGAAAGCGTATAGAAAAAGAATTTACAGATGCAAACTACGACTTTAAGGAAGTGGAATCTGATGAAATTATTGAAGAAATAGAAAATGAAATTAAAAGGTGGCCTGCAGATTTGTTGGTAATGGTGCCTCAAAAGTACAATTTCTGGGAATCGCTGTTGCACAGGAGTAAAACCCGAATGATGGCTTCAAGATCTGCCGTACCTGTTTTAAGTATTCCCCTGGTAACTTCAGAAGGAGAAGGTGCGGTGTAGGCTGAATTTTACCGCGACTTAAACCTCGCTTTCTTTTAGAGGAAATTCAACAACGGGGCAATAAAACGATCAAAAGCTTCTATATGCGGAAGATGGCCAACATTTTCAATTTCCACCAGCTTGGCATTTGGAATTTTTTCTGCTGTTTTTTCTCCAAGTTGGTCGTAAAGGCCCATTGTTGCTTTTACTTCTTCAGAAACAAGATTTTTGCCCAGTGCGGTTCTATCTCTTGTTCCTATAATTAATAAAGTGGGCACTTCAATTTGATCAAACTCATAAACTACAGGCTGGGTAAGGATCATATCGTAAGTAAGTGCGGAATTCCAGGCGATAAGCGGATATTTTTCATTGAGCGTCCAGCCGGCCAGCAGTTTCGCCCATTCGGCATAATCTTCGTTCCACTCTCCCGCGTAATAACTCTCTTTCTCGTAATTTTTTATAGCCTCATAATCTTTTTTAAGTTCCTGCTGATACCAGTCATTCACACTCTGGTACGGAATTTTCAGTTTCCAGTCTTCAAGGCCAATTGGGTTCACAAGAACCAGGTTATTTGTAATTTCAGGGTACATGAGGGTGAAGCGTGTTGCCAGCATTCCGCCCATGGAATGGCCGAGCACATCCAGTTTCTCTATTCCCAGGGAATCGATGAGTTTTTTGGTATTTAAAGCAAGCTGCTGGAAAGTGTACTGAAAATAATCTGGTTTGCTGGACTTGCCAAAACCCAGCTGGTCCGGTACCAGTACATTAAATCCTTCTTTGGTGAGCGCATCTATGGTGGTTTCCCAGTAAGCGCCGTTAAAATTTTTTCCATGAAGCAACATAACCGTCTTTCCATTGGCATTTTTAGGCTGCACATACATATAGGCCATTTCGTAAGTTTCCTGCTGCGCATTGAACTTAAAGAAGTTCACAGGGTAAGGATATTCATAATTGCTGAGCCTTATTCCCAGCTCTTTAACTTCTTCCTGGGCATTTATGGGAACAATGGTGAAAATGATTAAAAAGAACAGGATATACTTCTTCATGCTGTAGTTTTATTACTAAAAATTTTATGGAAAAATATAGGGGAGATAAATAAAACCCGCGATAATCACTGCAATTACTGCGGTAAAAAATACTGCTCCTGCAGCTACATCTTTAATATGTCCAATTTTACTGTGAAAATCGGGGTGTACAAAATCGGCCATGGCTTCCACCGCTGTGTTTAAACCTTCACATCCCATAACCAGGCCAATGGCGGTGAACTGGAACATCCATTCTGTTTTGCTGATATCAAAGTAGAAACCTGCAATAGTGACCCCAACCGCAATTACAAACTGCACCTGAACGCTGGGCTCGTGCCTTAGCAACAACCAGGCGCCTTTCATAGCGTAGCCTCCTCCTCTAATACGTTTTCCGAGGAAACTATCTCTCATTATAACAGGGTTTTTAGCGCTGCAAGATAATCAGGTTCTTCAGCGATATCGGGCACCTGTTGGCTGTGAATTACATTTCCGTTTTCATCCAGTACAATTACCACCCGCGAAAGGAGGCCTTCCAGTGGGCCGTCAATCATTTCCAGGCCATAATCTTTTCCGAAGTTACGCTCCTTAAAATCGGAAAGGTTAATAACATTGTCCAGCCCTTCATCGTCTACAAACCTCTTTTGGGCAAAGGGTAAATCCCTGGAAATACAAAGCACCACGGTATTTTTTAAATCGGTGGCCCTTTCATTAAAACTTCTTACCGAAGTGGCACAAACGCCGGTATCGATACTCGGGAAAATGTTCATAATTACCCTTTTTCCCTTAAAATCATTTAAAGTGGCGGTGGAAAGATCAGTCTTTATAAGTTCAAAATGCGGTGCTTTTTCATCTTTGGCAGGAAGGTCCCCATAAGTCGTAATCTGCTCTCCCTTAAAAGTTATCTGTGACATATAAATTTTTTTTGATTCATAAATTTAGGATTAAACTGATTGAGTAATACTAAAATTATCATAAAAACAAAAAGGCCGCTTTATTTTACAAAAGCAGCCTTTTTTGAGGTTAATGTGTTGTAAAAAAGCAGGTTATTTATCAATTGAACCTAAAACCTTTTTTACGAAATTATTTGCAGCGTCCATTTCAGAATCGCCATTTTCAATCATTTTATGAACTTCAACGGCTCCACAAAGATTGGTGATTAACTCCCCGATTACGTCCATTTCCTGTTCAGAAACAGAGCGGTGCTCGGTGAAACTTTCCAGTACATCTATGGTATTTTCAAGTTTCTCAATCTCGTTGTTGCGCTGAAGGTGTTTAATTACCGGTAACTTCATTCACTAAGTCTTTTAGCGGCTCAAATTTGTTGGTTTGAACCTGGTTCACGAAATTTCCATTTTTGAATGTTGCGAAAGTAGGCAGGTTGTTCACGTTAGCCAGTTTCCTGGATTCCGGATATTTCTCGGCATCTACCATCAGGAAGCTTGCGCTTTCATTTTCAGAAGCCAGCTTTTTGAATTTTGGCTTCATAAGGCGGCAGTTACCGCACCATCCGGCCATATACTGCACTACAACCGTTCCGTTTTCGGCAACTATTTCGTTTAAATTATCTTTATCTAATTCTTTTATCATAACAGTTTCTTTCCCTTTTTTTAGTTTAAGCTAAGGTAAGACGCAACGCCTTCTCTGTCGGCATTCATTGCTTCTTTACCTTCTTCCCAGTTTGCAGGGCATACTTCTCCTTTTTCCTGTACGTGAGTATAAGCATCGATCAAACGAAGAAATTCGTTTACGTTTCTACCAAGTGGCATGTGGTTCACACCTTCATGAAAAACAGTTCCTTCCTCGTCTATAAGGTAAGTAGCTCTGTACGTTACGTTATCTCCTTCCACAGTTAAATCTCCTGTTTCCTCATCGTAAGATTCGTTGGTAATGTCCAGGATTCCAAGTCTTGAAGCAAGGTTCCTGTTAGAGTCTGCAAGAATTGGGTAAGTTACGCCTTCAATTCCACCATTGTCTTTAGGAGTATTCAACCATGCGAAATGTACTTCTGGAGTGTCGCATGATGCTCCAATTACCATTACATTTCTTTTTTCAAATTCCTCCAAGGCTTTTTGAAAAGCGTGAAGTTCTGTAGGGCAAACGAAGGTGAAATCTTTTGGATACCAGAAAAGGAGAACTTTCTTATTATTTTTTTGCGCTTCTTCAAGAACGTTTAACTGAAAAGTGTCACCCATTTCGTTCATAGCGTTTACGCTCAAATTTGGAAATTTTCTTCCTACTAATGCCATATTGATTTATTTTTTAGGTTTATTATTTCGTTTTATTTTCTGGTGCAAATTTAGGCAATGAATGCAGTATCTCAAGCATTCCAAATTTTAATTTTTTATATGATAATAAGCTCAAGCTATTGTTTGTGGTAAGTAAAATAAGATCTTTCTATTTTAGCTGATAAGGCCTGTTAAATCTAGGCTTTTGCTGGTTTGGCAGAATTGCTTTTGCTGCTTAAATGCCTGATTTTGATGTGTAAAGCGGCAAAAAGCAAGGTCATAAACGGGCTGAGGTAATTGAAAATGGCGTAGCCAAAATACGAAGCAACCGGTACGCCCAAAACGCCACTGTGATATGCGCCGCAGGTGTTCCACGGAACAAGTACTGAAGTTACCGTGCCGGAATCTTCCAGGGAGCGGCTTAAATTTTCAGGAGCCAGGCCTTTATCCCGGTATGCGTTGGCGAACATTTTTCCGGGCACCACAATAGCGAGGTACTGGTCTGATGCCGTAACATTCAGCGCGATACAGCTAAAAACCGTACTGGCGAAAAGCCCGAAAACGGTGTGAAATAAATCAAGCAGTGCCTTGCTAATCCTGGAAAGCGCGCCTATGGCTTCCATAATGCCTCCAAAAACCATCGCGCAAATAATGAGCCAGATGGTACCCAGCATTCCGGCCATTCCGCTGGAAGCAAAAAGGTCGTTCAGGGCTTCAGAATCTGTTTGTACGGCGGTATCTACGGTAATGGCATTCATAATTCCTCTGTAGCCGCTTATAAAATTCAGCTCCTCACTGCCACTAATTTCCTTAACGATATCCGGCTGCACAATAAGCGCTGCCGCGGCTCCAAGAAGGGTTCCTATAAGTAGCGCCACAAGCGGGGAAGTTTTTCTAACAATGAGAAAAATTACAATCACGGGAACCGCGAATAACCAGGGGCTGATATTAAAAGCGGCATCAATAGAATTTAAGATGGCCGAAGTATCGGTTGTACCGGTGGTATCCAGGTTTAACCCAATGATGATAAAAATGATTAGTGTTACAGTAATTGTGGGCACGGTGGTAATGGCCATGTATTTAATATGGGTAAAGAGGTCTGTTCCCGCCATAGCCGGGGCGAGATTGGTGGTATCACTTAAAGGAGACATTTTATCGCCAAAGTAAGCTCCGGATAGTATTGCTCCCGCAGTCATGCCCAGGCTTATCCCCAAAGCATCGGCAATCCCTATAAGAGCAATTCCCACGGTTGCAGAGGTGGTCCAGCTACTTCCCGTTGCTACCGAGATCACCGAACAAATCACTACCGTGGCCGCGAGAAAAATGGTGGGGTTCAATATTTGAAGCCCGTAATAAATCATGGTGGGAATAATCCCGCTAACCATCCAGGTGCCCGCAAGTGCCCCAACCATTAGAAGGATTAGAATGGCGCCTGCCGTACTCTGAATATTGGCGGCCACTTCATCTATCATGTCATCAAACTTTACTTTGTTGAAGTAGCCTACGATGGCGGCAACAGCGCCCCCGAGCAATAAAATAAACTGGTTTGAGCCGCTAAGGGCATCATCTCCGTAAACAAAAAGCACGTTAAAGCCCAGCATTAAAATCAATGCGAAAACAGGAATTAAAGCCTCCCAAATGTTCAGTTCTCGGTTTTTAACAATATGCTCGGTTTCGGGAAAGTGCTTTTCTGTTTCCATTCAGTATAAATTGTATAAAGTTGCAGATGAGGCCAGAGCTTCTGGGTTTCTGGCTGGTAATGTTACGATTTTGCCTGAAGCTATGCAAGAATTAAGCGGCAGTCGTGTGTGGGCGGCATCTTATTCAGTTGAAATTTAGCTCTTAAAGTTTTATAAAGCCTTTGCCCGGCATTGGTGATTGTAGAGAATAGTCGTACTTTTGTGTCTAATTTTTAAAAAATCAACACAAAAATATAAGATTATGAGTAAATATGATGTTGCGGTTATAGGTTCAGGTCCCGGTGGTTACGTGGCGGCCATCCGCTGTGCACAATTGGGAATGAAAACTGCGATCATAGAAAAATATTCCACCCTTGGCGGTACCTGCCTTAATGTAGGCTGTATTCCCAGTAAGGCGCTTTTGGATTCTTCACATCATTATCACGATGCCGTGGCACATTTTGAAGAGCACGGGATTGAAATTCCGGGAGAGGTAAAGGTAAACCTGGAGCAAATGATGAAACGAAAATCTTCTGTGGTTAGCCAGACCTGCGACGGCGTGAAATTCCTAATGGACAAGAATAAAATTGATGTTATTCACGGGGTTGGTTCTTTTGAAGATAAAACCCATATAAAAATTGAGGCTTCTGAAGGGGAATCTGAAACCATAGAAGCTAAAAATACCATTATCGCCACAGGTTCCAAACCTTCCAATTTGCCATTTATCGAGCTGGACAAGGAGCGCGTGATCACTTCTACCGAGGCGCTTAAGCTGAAGGAAATTCCAAAACATATGATCGTGATTGGAGGTGGTG
The DNA here is from genome assembly GCF_031846485.1 of Autumnicola tepida. NCBI lineage: Bacteria > Pseudomonadati > Bacteroidota > Flavobacteriia > Flavobacteriales > Flavobacteriaceae > Autumnicola > Autumnicola tepida. The sequence continues at coordinate 880 of NZ_JAVRHQ010000022.1, read as the reverse complement.
TAATTGGCCTGGAGCTTGGCCAGGTGTACCGCCGCCTGGGTGCAGAAGTTACCGTGGTGGAGTTTATGGACAGGATTATTCCAATCATGGATAGTGCTCTTTCCAAAGAGTTGACCAAAGTGCTTAAAAAGCAGGGCGTAAAATTCCACGTGAGCACCAAAGTGAAATCTGTAGAGCGTAACGGCGATGAGGTTATCGTGAAAGCCGATGATAAAAAAGATAAGGAAGTAGAACTGAAAGGGGATTACTGCCTGGTTTCTGTTGGCCGCCGTCCTTTTACTGATGGATTAAATGCTGAAGCTGCCGGAGTGGAGCTGGATGACAGGGGTAGGGTAAAGGTAAACGACCATCTAAAAACCACTGCAGATAATATTTATGCTATTGGTGATGTGGTTCGTGGCGTGATGCTCGCCCATAAGGCTGAAGAGGAAGGTACTTTTGTTGCTGAAACCCTCGCCGGCCAGAAACCTCATGTAGATTATAACCTTATTCCCGGCGTGGTCTATACCTGGCCCGAAGTAGCCTCTGTAGGTAAGACTGAAGAGCAATTAAAAGAAGAAGGAGTAAAATATAAAGAAGGAAAGTTCCCAATGCGTGCTCTAGGCCGTTCCAGGGCAAGCGGGGATCTTGACGGACTCGTAAAAATACTGGCTGATGAGAAAACCGATGAGGTGCTTGGAGTGCATATGATTGGTGCCCGTACGGCCGATCTTATTGCTGAAGCGGTGACCGCGATGGAATTCCGCGCTTCTGCCGAGGATATTTCACGTATGAGCCATGCCCACCCAACTTTTGCTGAAGCGGTAAAAGAAGCGGCCCTTGCGGCAACAGATAATAGGGCGCTGCACGTCTAAAAAAAGCAATCTTTAGAACAAAGGAA
>NZ_JAVRHQ010000021.1:0-77207 GCF_031846485.1 Autumnicola tepida | reverse complement strand
TTTTATTTTAGATGATTTTCAACCTAATTTGAAATATAATTTTAATCCCTGCCTCCCATATAAATACTCAGAAAGTAAAGCAATGTAGCCAAAGAACCAATAGCAGCCACAACGTATGTTCTCGCTGCCCATTTTAGTGAATCCTCGGCGGCCTCATGCTCCTGCCGGCTAAGCATATTTTCGGTTTCAAGCCATACCAGTGCACGTTTACTGGCATCATATTCCACCGGAAGCGTAATAAAACTGAACAGGGTTCCCAGTCCAAACATAATAATACCAATCAGCAAAATAGTACTCCCCATAGCGGTGGTTGCCATAAGCATTAAACCTCCAAAGATCACCCATTGGGAAAATCTTGAAGCCACACTTACCACCGGTACAAGTTTACTCCTCATTTGCAGCCAACTATAAGCTTTGGCATGTTGCACCGCATGGCCACATTCGTGAGCAGCCACCGCTGCCGCCGCGGCATTGCGCTGTGTGTACACTCCTTCACTTAAATTGATGGTTTTTTTGCTGGGGTTATAATGATCTGTCAGCATTCCTGGAGTGGAAATTACCTTAACATCATAAATGCCATTATCGTGAAGCATTTTTTCGGCAATTTCCTTTCCGCTCATCCCATTTTGAAGATGAACTTTAGAATACTTTTTAAACTTGCTCTTCAGTTTATTGCTCACATACATGCTCACAATAAAGATTAATCCTGCTATTAAATAATATCCTAACATTTTTTGTTTTCTTGAATTAGTAATATTCAGAATAGCAAAAACCCCGCCAATCAAATTACCTTTGGAATTCTGCCATTTTAAGCTGTCAAAATATAAAAGCTACCGGAATAACATTCCTTTTATATATGTTATTTCCCAAACTAAGATATTATCTATATTTGCATCAATCATTTATAATTCTAGCTATGCACTATAAAAGAATACTTCTTAAATTATCCGGTGAAGCCTTGATGGGAGAACGCCAATATGGCATTGATCCCAAAAGACTGGCAGAATATGCCGAAGAAATAAAATCTGTTACAGACCAGGGAATTGAAGTAGCAATAGTGATAGGTGGAGGAAATATTTTTAGAGGAGTTGCAGGCGCCAGTAAGGGAATGGACCGCGTACAGGGCGACCATATGGGAATGCTTGCCACTGTTATAAATGGTCTTGCCCTGCAAAGTGCCCTGGAAGATGGCGGAATTCAAACCCGGCTGCAGTCTGCTATAAAAATTAATGAAGTTGCAGAGCCTTTTATCCGCAGAAAAGCCATCAGGCATCTTGAAAAAGGCAGGGTGGTTATTTTTGGTGGAGGTACTGGAAATCCCTACTTCACCACAGATTCCGCTGCGGTATTGCGGGCAATCGAAATTCATGCTGATGTGATCCTGAAAGGAACGCGGGTTGATGGAATTTACACAGCAGACCCTGAAAAAGACAAAAAAGCTACCAAATTTGACTATATTACTTTTGAAGATGTAATTAAAAAAGGACTGAAAGTAATGGATACCACCGCCTTTACCCTAAGCCAGGAAAATGAATTGCCTATTATTGTGTTCGATATGAACACTCCGGGCAACCTGCTTAAAGTAGTGACAGGAGAAAAGGTTGGAACTAAAGTCAATTTATAACTAAAAAAGAAAAGGTTAAAAATTCTTATACAATGGAAGAAATTGAATTTGTTATAGATACCGCCAAAGAAGGTATGGAAAAGGCTATAGAGCATTTAAAAAAACAACTTGTAAATATACGCGCCGGAAAAGCAAATCCTGCCATGCTTGGAGGAGTGTTGGTAGAATATTATGGTTCTAAAACACCCCTAAACCAGGTTGCCAATGTTACCACTCCAGATGCGCGTACTATTACTATTCAGCCTTTTGAAAAAAGCCTTATTGGCGAGATCGAAAAAGGAATTATGCAGGCCAATCTTGGCTTTAACCCTATGAACAACGGCGACAATGTGATTATTAATGTACCGCCTTTAACTGAAGAAAGACGTACGCAGCTCGTAAAAACTGCCAAAGCTGAAGCTGAAGACGCTAAAGTTGGAGTGCGTAATGACCGTAAAATCGCAAATAACGAACTAAAGACGCTAGACATTTCAGAAGATCTTAGGAAGAATGCCGAAGTGGATGTTCAGGAACTAACCGATGCCCACATCAAAAAGATAGACGAAATTCTTGCTGCCAAGGAAAAGGAAATCATGACTATCTAATCCTTTTTGATATTATAATATTGAAAATTGCCAGATTGTACCTAAAACAAAGGTTACGGTTTGGCAATTTTTATTTTATTTTCACCTGAAATTTGTAATACCTTTTAAACAAAAAAGGACATGCGTAACTGGCTCTTTCTGGTTTTCATTTTTCTTACTGCGGAAGGATTTGCCCAAAACAGCATTTCAGGAAGAATCGTGAATTCTGAAAACGGCGAACCCCTGCCCTACTCCAAAATCAGTTTTGGCAAAGAGCAGGTTTTAACCAATATTGATGGTTCCTTCAGGATTAATTATACGCAGGATAGTTTAAAGCTTCAAATTTCCTACGTGGGCTTCCGCAGTAAAACCCTTAAGGTTTCCCCTACAGTAGAGTATGTATTGGTAGAACTGCAACCTGTTGTAGAAGAGCTGTCAGCCGTGACGCTTTCTTCAGGAGAAAATCCCGCAAATAATATTATCCGCAAGGCGATAATAAACAAAAATAAGAACGATCCGCAAAAGGCGCTGGAACATTTCAGCTATAAAACCTACACCAAATTGCTTATTGATAACCTTTCAGAAGGCATGAGGCTGGAAGCTGACACTTCCAATCTGGGAATGGAAACAATTATAAATACGGGAAGGGCATATCTTTCAGAAAAAGTTTCCAGGAACACCTACAGCCGGGGCAAAGGTTTAAAAGAAATAGTATTAGGGCTGGAAACCGCAGGATTTGAAGAACCGGTTTACGAGGTCCTGTCCCTGGAAAGCAATCCGCTTTCTCTCTACCAAAATGACTATAAACTCTTTGGAACAGATTATGCTGCGCCACTGGCCAATGATGCTTTAAAAAATTACCATTTCACCATTCTAGACACCACCGCTGCTCAAAGGCCTGCATATGTTATTTATTTCGCGCCCAGGAGGGAAAAAGTTGTGGCAGGGCTGGAGGGCGTGCTTTACTTGGACACTTTAAGTTACGCCATACAGCAGGCGAAAGCGCAGTTGCTGGGTGCTATAAAACTGGAAGTAAACCATTATTATAATTATTATCCCGAAGAAGATTTGTGGTTTCCAAAAAAGCAGGTAACCAATATCCGCCCCGGGTCTGGAGGCAAGGATATTTCGGTTTTTGGTGGAGTAATTTCGGTTGGCAGCCTTCAACGGGGAAGCGATGTTTTAAGCAGCATGTTGGGAGGCACGGCAACAAATCCTAATGATTACCTTACTTCCACCGCCACAAATTATGAAATCCATTTTGAAGAAGATGTTTCCGGCAAAACCAATGCAGCCAGCATTGAAGTGCTTCCTGAAGCAGGTGAGCGCAAAATTGGGTTTTGGGAGGAAAACCGCCAGCAAATTTATTCCCGGCGGGACCGGAATACGGCTGCGTTTGTGGACAGCATTATTGATGCACAAAATATAGAGCGCAAACTGGAAGTGCAAAAAGCGGTGCAAAACGGATATTATCCTTTGGAATTTTGGGATGTAGACCTGGGGAATTTACTAAAGTACAACCGGTACGAAGGCCTTAGGATTGGCCTTGGCGGAAAAACTAACAAACATTTTTCTGAAAGATTCAGCCTTAACGGCTATGGCGCCTATGGTTTTAAAGATGAAAAATTTAAATACAGCCTGGGAACTGAAGTTTACCTGAATAAATCTTCTGAAACCATTATTGGGCTCAGCTATACAAATGAAATAAGGGAATTCGGAACTTTTGAATACCTGAAAAAGGTGAACGATTTCTCACTTCTTCAACCGCGCTATTCTAATATTACCTATTTCTATAACTATGAAAATTTGCGTGTCGGGCTGGAACATCGCATTATTCCCACACTGCAAGCGAAGCTGGCTGTTAGCAAAAGCCATATTTCGATGAACAACAGCTTTGACTACAATTATATTCACAACGGGAAACATTACTCTGAATATGATCTGGCTGAGGCTACTTTATCCTTTTTATGGCAGCCTTTCAGCAGGTTCCTGCACACCCCTGAAGAATACCAGATAGTTGAAGACGGGTTCCCGCGCTTCACCGCACAGGTTTCGCGGGCATTTAAAGGCATTGCGGGAGGAGATTTTACCTTTACCAGGCTTGGTCTAATTGCAGACCATCAAATAAGAAGGCTGGACCAATCCCGCACCGAGTTCATCCTGGAAGGAAATTATGCTTTTGGCGATCTGCCCTTAACCCATACTTTTCACGCCTCGCCCAACAATGCCAATAAATCTGCAATCCTGAACCGTTTTGCCGTAGCCGGAAACACCAGTTTTGAAATCATGTACTTTAATGAATTTTTCAGTGACCGGCAGGCCATGCTAAACATCAGGCACCAGTTAAGGCCGTTTTATTTTACACGAGGCATTCAGCCGGAACTGGTGTTGGTTTCCAGGTTTGCCATAGGTGATTTTAAAAACAAAAACCTGCACAAAGGCCTAGATTTTAAAACCATGGATAAGGGTTTTTCTGAAGTTGGCATAGAACTAAATAAAATCTTCGCAGGTTTCGGTATCACCACAGCCTATCGGTATGGTGCCTACCACCTTCCCCGTTTTGAGGATAACTTCTCCCTTAAATTCAGCTTTCAGCTACCGCTCTAAAGTGCCTTTTTTTGAGGAGTTTATCCTAAGGAATTAGGAAAGCTTTTTTTACCTTTGCACTCCTTAAAAAATCAGCATGTCTAAGATTTTCAGCTTTGGATTCTGGAATTCCGTAGCACGGCTTATTCTTCGGAACAGGCTAACTATTATAATTCTTATTGTTGCTATTACCATAGGCCTGGCCACCCAGTGGAAAAATATGCGTTTTTCCTATACTGAAGCCAACCTGTTACCGGACGATCATCCTATAAACCAGGCGTATAACGATTTTCTGGATAAATTTGGCGAAGAAGGAAACTTAATTGTTATTGCCGTACAGGATTCGGCTTTGTTCACCCCCGAAAAATTCCAGGCCTGGACAGCCCTAAATGATAGCCTGGAAACTTTTCCGCAGATAGATTACGTACTATCCATCAATGGCTTACAAACCCTTGAAAAGTTTAATGACCCCAATAGATTTGAAATGGTTCCTTTTATTGAAGAAGGAAACCCGGATCAAAACCAATTGCAGGAGTACGAAAATGAGCTTTTTAACGGGCTGCCTTTTTATGAAAATCTTATTTACAGTTCGCACTCCAATACTGTACAATCTGCCCTCTATGTTAATAAGGACATAGTAAATTCTAAAGAACGTAAAACTTTTGTCCTTGAGCAGCTGGAACCACTGCTAAACGAGTTCTATGAAAATTACAATCTTGATGTAAGGGTTTCCGGAATGCCTTACATCCGTACGCTCAATTCCCAAAATATCATCGATGAAATTGGGCTTTTCTTACTCGCCGCACTTGTGGTGACTTCGCTCATTTTCTTTTTCTTTTTCCGTTCCGTGCGGGCGACCTTTATCTCCATGATCACGGTTTGTATTGGAGTAATGTGGGCTTTTGGTGTAATTGGGCTTTTACATTACGAGATTACCATCCTTACAGCCATTATTCCACCGCTCATTATCGTAATTGGAATCCCTAATTGTATTTTCCTTATCAACAAATATCAGCAGGAAATCCAGAAGCACGGGAACCAGGCAAAATCGCTGCAGCGGGTGATCACCAAAGTGGGGAATGCCACCTTAATGACCAATCTTACCACCGCTTCGGGTTTCGCCACTTTTATACTCACTGACAGTACACTGCTGAAGGAATTTGGGATTGTGGCTTCCATAAACATCCTGGCGCTTTTCCTGCTTTGCCTTATGGTGATTCCCATTATTTACAGCTATATGTCGCTGCCCCGGGAGAAACACCTCAAGCACCTTAATAAACGCTGGATTGGTGCTTTTGTTGGCTGGATGGAAAAGATGGTCCGCCACCACAGGATAAGCATTTATATTGCCTCTGTTACTCTGCTGGCATTGAGTATTATTGGCATTTACAACATTAAAGTTTCCGGCAGTTTACTGGAAGATATGCCTCAAAACGCTGAATTCTTCAAGGATATTGAATTTTTCGAAGAAGAGTTTGACGGGATTATGCCTTTGGAAATCCTGATAGATACTAAGAGAAAACAGGGCGTGATGAAGCTTTCCACCTTAAAAAGGATGGACAGGCTGGAAAACCTGATTGCTGAAGTGCCCGAACTTTCCAAACCGCTGTCTGTGGTGCGGCTGGTAAAATATTCCAAACAGGCTTATTACAACAGCAACCCTAAATATTACCAGTTACCCACTTCGCAGGAGCAAAATTTTATCATGCCGTATATTAAAGGCATGTCTTCTACCGATAATCTTCTTTCATCTTATGTGGATTCCACCGGGCAATACGCCCGTATCACCACATTTATGAAGGATATTGGAACGGAAGAAATGGAACGAATTGAAGAAAATCTCTGGCCGCAGATCAATAAAATATTTCCCGAAGACCGTTATGATGTTTCCTTAACAGGCAAAGCCCTGATCTTTCAGAAAGGGACAAATTACCTGGTAAAAAACCTGGTACTTTCCTTATCTCTTGCCATTTTCTTAATCGCCGGACTCATGGCATGGATGTTCCGGTCCTTCAGGATGATCCTGATCTCACTGGTGCCTAACCTACTTCCCTTGTTAATAACCGCGGGAATGATGGGCTTTCTTGGGGTTCCCATAAAACCTTCCACCATTTTGGTATTTAGCATCGCTTTCGGGATCTCTGTAGACGATACCATTCACTTCCTGGCAAAATACCGGCAGGAGCTTAAGAGCAATAACTGGAAAATTAAGCGTTCGGTGTACGCCGCGCTGCGGGAAACCGGCGTGAGTATGTTCTATACGTCAATCGTACTTTTCTTTGGCTTCTCCGTATTTATGATCAGTAGTTTCGGCGGGACTGTTGCCCTTGGCGGACTTGTCTCGGCAACTTTATTGTTTGCCATGCTGGCGAACCTGCTGTTGTTGCCGTCTTTATTGCTTTCCCTGGAAAGAAGTATTGCCAATAAAGAAGTGCTGAAGGAACCGGCTATAGACATTATTGAAAGCCCCGAGCAAGAGGAGGAAACTTCAGAAGAAGAGAAAAACAACAAAAATTAAAATTGAAATTCAAAGCTTTGTGGGCTACAGGGGAAAATTTATCTTTGTTTTCAACAAAATCTAAGCATAATGATAAAGGCAAAAGTTGCTGAAATACTGGACAGCAATCAATTTTTACAGGAGTTTGAAGTGAACGGATGGGTGCGCTCTTTCAGGAGCAACCGTTTTATCGCGCTTAATGACGGCTCCACCATCAATAACCTGCAGTGCGTTATAGATTTTGAAAATACCGACGAAGATATTCTTAAAAGAATAAGAGTTGGTGCTGCAGTAGGTATAAAAGGAAGCTTAAAAGAAAGTGCCGGGAGCCAGCAGCGGGTTGAAATTGAGGTGAAAGAAATTAAAATTCATGGAGACGCGAATCCTGAAGAAGTAAAACTTACCATTCTTTCCCCAAAGCGCCATAGCCTTGAAAAACTTCGGGAGCAGGCGCATTTAAGGGTGCGCACCAATACTTTTGGCGCGGTAATGAGGCTGCGTTCAAAACTGGCATTTGCCGTGCACAGTTATTTTCAGCAGAACAATTTCCATTACGTAAATACGCCTATTATCACCGGTAGTGATGCAGAAGGCGCGGGAGAGATGTTCAAGGTTACCAACCTGGACCTGAAGAATCCGCCAAAAAATGAAGATGGCTCTATCGACTATAAAAAAGATTTCTTCGGAAAAGAGACCAATTTAACCGTTTCCGGCCAGTTAGAGGGAGAAACCTTTGCCATGGGATTAGGCCAGATTTACACTTTTGGCCCAACTTTTAGAGCTGAAAATTCCAATACTTCACGCCACCTGGCGGAATTCTGGATGATAGAACCGGAAGTGGCTTTTTGCGACCTCGACGGGAATATGGATCTTGCTGAAGATTTTATCAAGTATGTGCTGAAGTACATTCTTGAAAATTGCAAAGATGACCTGGAATTCCTTGACCAGCGACTGGCTAATGAAGATAAGGCAAAACCTAAAGCCGAACGCAGCGATATGGGCCTTCTGGAAAAGCTTCATTTTGTACTGGAGAATAATTTTAAAAGGGTTAGCTATACTGAAGCCATAGAGATCCTGAAGGATTGTAAACCGAATAAAAAGAAGAAATTCCAGTACCTTATTGAAGAATGGGGTGCCGACCTGCAGAGTGAACATGAGCGTTACCTGGTGGAAAAACATTTTAAATCACCGGTAATCCTTTTTGATTACCCTGCCAATATCAAGGCTTTTTATATGCGCCTTAATGAAGATGGGAAAACCGTTCGGGCAATGGATATCCTGTTCCCCGGGATTGGGGAAATTGTCGGAGGTTCCCAAAGAGAAGAACGCCTGGAAGTGCTTAAAGATAAAATGCAGGTACTTGGTATAGATGAAAAAGAACTTTGGTGGTACCTGGACACCAGGAAATTCGGAACCTGCGTTCATAGTGGCTTTGGCCTTGGGTTCGAGAGGCTCGTACAATTTACAACCGGGATGAGCAACATAAGGGATGTAATCCCTTTCCCAAGAACACCCCAAAATGCTGAATTTTAAAAAACCTTAATTTGTGATATTTAAAACCTCACAGGATTTTGAACCTGTGAGGTTTTGTTTTATAAATGAAAATTATAGAATCCCATATTGTCCCTTTTATTCATGAAAAAATTCGGCTACAGGAATACCTTGTTTCTATTTTTAAAACTATTCCCAGCCGTAGCGGCATTAAAAAAGCCATAAAGCGTGGGGAAATTCTTCTGAACGGCCAACCCGCTAAAACTTCAGACTGGGTTACAGAAGGCCAGAAAATTGAACTTTTGAAACCTGAAGAAACCGGGAAGAAAATATTTCGGTTAAAACTGGAAGTACTTTTTGAGGATGATCACCTTGCAGTTATTAACAAACCTTCGGGAGTACCCACCAGCGGCAACTATTTTAGAACCGTGGAAAATGCCCTTCCATTCAATTTAAAAAAGTCTGAAAAAGATGCTGCGCTTCCTGCCCCTCTTCCCGCGCATCGGCTGGACAACCCCACCAGCGGACTCGTGGTTTGCGCGAAAACCCGCCCTGCCCTTGCTGCCCTTCAGCAAATATTTAAAGAAAGAAAAGTTCAGAAAATCTATCTTGCAATTTGCGGCGGAAATGCTCCTGAAAGCATGACTTTTAATGAAAAAATTGCAGGAAAAGAAGCTGAAACCAGGATCGGGAAAATCAGGAATTTTCAGTTTAAAGAACAGAGGTTTTCAGTTTTAAAAGTCTTCCCTTCCACCGGAAGAACACACCAGATAAGAATTCACCTGGCCAGGAACGGCTTTCCCATTTTAGGAGATACAGAATATGGCGGCATTCCAATTCAGCATAAAAAAGGGATTTTTCTGGCTGCCATAGGATTAGAATTCCAGCATCCCTGCAAACCAGAGCTTTTAAATTTTGAAATTCCCTTTCCGGAAAAGTTCTTAAACCCAGAGAATTTTATCCAGCTCCCTTAACAAAATTTTACCACAAACATCTACTGTGCCAAAGCTAGTATAGCGTTGTTTTCCTTATTTTTGTAGTAATGCAAAAGGTAATCTATGCTTAAGCAACAATTAAATTTTAAACTTTCTCAAAAACTTTCTCCTCAACAAATCCAGTTGATGAAACTTATTCAGCTGCCTACCCAGGCTTTTGAACAAAGATTGAAGCAGGAAATCGAGGAAAATCCGGCCCTCGAAGATGGCAGGGAAGAAGTGCGGGATGAGTTTGAAGATGATTTTTCCAATGAGAATGAACCAGATGAAGATAATTATGACGAAGCCCTGGAAGATTTTAATGTTGATGAATACCTAAGTGACGACGAAATTCCCAGTTACCGGCTAAACGCCAATAACTACAGTGCCGATGATGATGAAAAGAGAGTGCCTTACGCAGCGGGAACTTCTTTTACACAGCATTTGAAATCCCAGCTCAACACCTTCCGTTTTAATGAAACAGAACAGGAAATCGCCGAATTTCTGGTAGGCAGCGTTGATGAAAGCGGATATATTCGCAGGAGTATCCAGGATATCGTGGATGATCTTGCTTTTACCCAGAATGTTTATACCGATGAAGAAACTGTGGAAAAGGTGCTTCAGCGCGTTCAAAAACTGGATCCCGCGGGAGTAGGCGCAAGATCTTTACAGGAATGCCTTCTTATTCAGCTAAGGCGAAAAGAAGACACAGAAGCGGTTGAACTGGCATATGACCTGCTGGACAAATCTTTTGACCACTTCAGCAAAAAGCATTATTCCAAACTGCTCACCCGCCACGATATTTCGGAAGACCAGTTACGGGATGCGATAGAAGTTATTGAACACCTTAACCCTAAACCCGGCGGCGCATATTCTGGCAACACACGGGTTGTGGAACATGTAATCCCGGACTTTACTATTAAAATTGTGGATGGGGAGCTGGAATTAAGCCTAAACGGGCGAAACGCGCCAGAAATGCATGTGTCCCGTGATTACAGCAATATGCTTAAAGGTTATAAGGAAAGCAAAAAGAAGACAAAAGAGCAGAAGGATGCTGTGATGTTCATCAAGCAGAAACTGGATGCCGCAAAATGGTTTATAGAAGCTATTAAACAGCGGCAGCAAACACTTATGGTTACTATGAGCTCCATAATGAACTATCAGAAAGAATACTTTCTTACCGGTGATGAAAGGAACCTGCGACCAATGATCTTGAAGGATATCGCCGATGAGATAGAAATGGATGTTTCCACTGTTTCCAGGGTGGCCAACAGCAAGTATGTGGATACTCCTTACGGCACCAAATTAATCAAGGAGTTCTTTTCAGAGTCCATGAAAAATGACCAGGGAGAAGATGTTTCTACGCGCGAGATCAAGAAAATCCTGGAAATATCGATTGAAGAAGAGGACAAAAGAAAGCCTCTCACCGATGAAAAACTGGCGAAGGTATTAAAGGACAAAGGTTATCCCATCGCCCGCAGAACAGTCGCAAAGTACAGGGAACAACTGGATATCCCGGTAGCAAGATTACGTAAACAGATTTAATGAAAATTCTTCTAAAAAGCGCTTCCTACGTTTTTCACCCCCTATGGATGCCATTTGCAGGAAGCCTGCTATATTTTTTACTTACCCCACGGTTTTTCCCAGCAGAATTAATTAAGGCGAAGCTCCTCGCAATAGCTATTATGACACTTTTTATCCCCGTGGTCTTTTACTTTTTGCTGAAAAACCTGGGTAAAGCAAATTCCCCTTTTCTTCCCGATGTAAGGGAAAGGAGGTGGCCCCTGCTCTTTTTTGTTTTACTTATCCTAATGGTATTACACCAGATCCTGAACGTCTACAATTATCCCGCGTTATACTTTTACTTTGTAGGAATTTTATTTTCAAGCCTCACCTGCCTCATTCTTGCCTATTTAAGGCTTAAAATAAGCCTGCACCTTGTCGGGCTTTCCGGTTTTACCATGTTTATTATCGCCCTGGGCGCGCATTTCCACTTAAACCTTATATACAGCATCGCTTTTTTAATAACCGCATTAGGACTTACTGCATCTTCACGCTTATATTATAGAGCTCATAGTTATGCCGAACTAGTGTTGGGCCTTTTCATTGGCTTTATCCCCCAGATAATTGTGCTGAATTACTGGCTATAAAATATAAAACATCAACCCCATCTTAAGTGTAGACAATCCAATTTGTTCCTGCTGAAGGTATGCATCCCCAAAAAATGGATTCAGGCTGTAGTAAAAATGAAAGTTGAAGGTGTTATAACCAAAAGTGAAAGTCGCCCCCAGGCGCAAGCGCTCAAGTTCGGGAACTTCCGTTTGTTTTACCTGGTTATTATCCTGCACAAAGTTAGACCTGAAATGATAGATATACCCAAGCCTTAAACCCGCATAAACCCTCCAGAAACGATAAGTAGTTGCAGTAGATGTTCTCCACCTAAACTCTACGGGAGCCTCCACAGCCTGGGTGGTAAAACGATTGGTATCGTAAGAAACATCGTCATCCAGGGCCCGGAAAATACTCTCCCCGTTTTCTTCTTCGCCTATGAACAGGTTTTGTCCATAACTATTAATCGCCCATCCCAAACCAACTCCAAGTGCTATATTGCGTCTCTTGTTTAAAGGAAAATCCCTTACAAAACCAGCCTGAAATCCACCTGAAAATCCGGATTGGGAAATATCTTCAGGTTTGTTAGTAAGTAAATTAAAAGTAAGCCCAACATAAAACTGATCCTCCCTGTACAAACTGTCTATTACCGTAGGAATAGTGTCCCCTATTTGGAATGTAAGATCTTCTTCCTGAGCAAATACGGGATTAATCAAAATAAAAAGAAGAAGACAAAAGAGGGCATTTTTTATTTTCATTTAAAAAAGAAAAAGTTTCAGTATTAAATATAAAAAAACATCCTGTCTAAAAATTTAGACAGGATGTTTTAATTTTAAAATTTCCGAAGGAAACTTACAGATTCTGGGTAGGATCACCCACAACTGTAGTATAGTTAATTTTTAAAGCTTCAGCTTTCCTTAATTCCTGCTTGATATCAGAAACAAGGCCCATATTGGTTTCTTCATCAACCTTAAGAGCTGTTGTCAAATATGGCACAAGCTCTTCCCGCTTCGTTTCCCTTTCCTGAAAAATAAACTGCTGAACGTCTCCTACACTGGCAAATTTATCATTCAACTGGATACGCGCTTCAGTTCCATATTGTTGCTGGTAACGCTGACTTGGTTTTCCGGCATAAATATACATTACCAAATCCTTCTTATCAAGTTTTTCAACCTGGTCTGCAAAAGGTAATTTATTTTGCACCATCAGGGAAGTTTCACGCATTGTTGTAGCCACCATAAAGAAGAAAAGTAGCATAAAAACAATATCTGGCAAAGAGGCCGTACTAATAGCAGGCAACTCTCCGGATTTCTTCTTTTTAAACTTAGACATAAATGGTCAATTTAAATTGTTAATTAAAAAGCCTTAATATCAGCTTCCTTTTGGTTCTGCTTCAGACAATTTTTGCGGAATCATATCCTTAATAGTCTCGATCTTCTCTTCCAGTGCATCTTTATCACCGGTATAATTTGGATCGTTATAAGCAGCCTCCATTTCGTTAAATGTAACGTTGTAAAGTCGCTTAGCCTCCCTGTTCCTTAAGAAATTGTAGGCAGCAACCAGTTCATTTTGCACCGCTATGTAAGTACCGTATTCGGTACCACGGTTGTTCTGCAAGGCAATAACGGCTTTCTGAGGGTTCACCGACAGGTCCGGATCTCCGGCACCCTGGCAAAAACTACACGCTTCATCACCGGTACCCCCACCATTATCAAGAAATTCTATTGCAGCTTCGCGAAGCTCACTAAGTTGCATCTCTTCATCTTCCACCAACAGGTCGTTATTACTATTTACCTGCACTTCGTAAACATTACGCATTTTCAACGTTGGTGGTTCCACATCCTCATCCTGCCATGGCGGAAGTTTCCTGCTAATACCCTTATCTGTCTCGATGGTTGTTGTAACCAGGAAGAAGATTAAGAGCAGGAAAGCGATATCTGCCATAGAACCCGCATTAACTTCTGGTGATGATCTTCTAGCCATAATTTATTTTATTAATTTTCTCACTCCTGAAACTATCATTGCCCCAACGGCGATGGCTGCAAGGATGTAGAAAGTTACCAGGCCTGCACCTACCCAGTGAGAGCCATTGGCAGAAAGTGTTCCACCATCCTTCAAAATCACTTCAGATCCATCAGTAACAAGATAAGCTACAATTATTATTGCCGCAAAAGCACCAATAGAGATAAGAGTGTTCTTTATATTTCCCCTGAACAGCCCTGCGATCACAAAAATCGCCACCAATACTATAACCACTGCCAGTACTATGTAGGCTACCCACATAAATGGTACCAAAAGGCTGGTTTGCAAATCGGCCGAGGCGTCAATGGCATCATCACCTGCCGCAATGATCCTACCCAAAAGGATAAGGCCAATAACGCCGATGACAATAGCCAGATATTTTAATATTTTATGTAAGGTCATAATTATTTTTTCTGGTCTTAAACTCTTTTTCTGTTTTTATAATCTACCAACATATCAATCAAAAGGATTGACGCATCTTCCATATCGTTTACGATACTGTCAATTTTCGCGATGATGTAGTTATAGAAAATCTGAAGTATAATTGCAACAATCAGACCAAATACGGTTGTAAGAAGTGCCACTTTAATACCACCGGCAACAAGTGAAGGCTGCATATCTCCCGCAGCTTCAATTCTATCAAAAGCCTGGATCATACCAATTACCGTACCCATGAACCCAAGCATAGGAGCAAGAGCGATAAATAAAGATACCCATGATACGTTTTTCTCAAGCTGTCCCATTTGTACTCCACCATAGGCAACAACCGCTTTTTCTGCAGCCTCTATACTTTCATCTGCACGGTCAAGCCCCTGATAATAAATAGATGCAACAGGACCACGGGTGTTTCTACAAACTTCTTTAGCTGCTTCAACACCACCACTTTTAAGAGCGTCTTCAACATCCTGAGCAAGTTTTTTAGTGTTTGTTGTAGCCAGGTTTAAATAGATAATTCTCTCAATGGCAATAGCCAAACCAAGAATCAGACACAAAAGAACAATCCCCATAAATCCAGGACCACCTTCTATGAAACGTCTTTTTAATTCCTGATGAAAACCAGCCGATTCTTCGTCACCCACTTCGTCAGCAGCTGCGGCATCCTCATCTTGTTGCACAAAGTTTACGATGGATGTGCTCGGCAATGTTTTCACATTGTTTGCCGCATTTAGATTACCGGCCCCAAGCACCATAATCGCGGCGATTACCAAAATAGAAAATAATCTTTTCATTACTGTTTGTCTTAATTTAATTAGTTAAAGGGTTAAATATAAAAATAAGTTTTCAATAAAACACTTAGCAGAGAGGAAGGGATTCGAACCCTCGATACGCTTTTGGCGTATACACACTTTCCAGGCGTGCGCCTTCGACCACTCGGCCACCTCTCTATTCAAATGTTTACAACGGTGCGGCAAATAACAAAAAAAATAATACATCTTCAAGCATGATGCGTTAATTTTTATGACATTTCGCCCCTTAATGATGTTTCAAAGATAGTTTTAAATACTTTGGGAGATAAATCTTTTTCCAATAAATACATCAGTTTTCCCACAGCTGCTTCTGTAGTTATATCTTTTCCCGAGACTACTCCTATGTGTTTCAGCTCAGTACTGGTTTCATAATTTCCCATGGCAACGCTTCCACCTATACACTGCGTCACATTCACAATTCTTAAGCCTGAGGTGATCTTTTCCTTCAGAATATCAAGAAACCATTTATCGTTGGGTGCATTTCCACTTCCGTAGGTTTCCAGAATAACTCCTTTTAGATTTTCTTTCGAAAGAAGATACTCCACTGTATCCGCAGTAATTCCCGGAAACATTTTCAGAATAAGGATATCCCGGCACAGTTCCTTATGCAGTTTCATTTTTTGCTTTTTATCTGCTTTCCATATCGCCTGATCATTCACCGAAAGATAAACGCCAGATTCTGCCAAAGGCATGTAATTAGGAGAAGCGAAAGCCTGAAAATGCTCTGCATTTATTTTTGTGGTCCTGTTAGCACGATAAAGTTTATATTCGAAATAAAGGCCTACCTCAGATAAAAAAGGCTTGCCTTTTCTTTGCAGACCTGCAATCTGTATACTCGTAATCAAATTTTCTTTCGCGTCTGTCCGCAGATCTCCAATAGGCAGCTGCGAGCCGGTAAAAATAATTGGCTTATGAAGATTTTCAAACATAAAACTGAGTGCAGAAGCGGTATAAGACATGGTATCGCTCCCGTGAAGCACTACAAAACCATCATATTCATCATAACTTTCAGCTATGGTTTCAGCAATTTGCAGCCAGCATTCTGTGTTCATATTTGATGAATCTATAGGATGCTCGAAGCTCACCGTATGGATTTCGTGTTCCAGAATCTTTAGTTCGGGAATGTTTTGCAACAATTCATCAAAATTAAAAGCTTTTAACGCGCCTGTTTCATAATCCTTTATCATCCCGATGGTGCCACCGGTGTAGACGAGCAGGATTTTAGCTCTTTTTCTCATACATGCTTTCTTTGTTGATCACAGGATTTGCATACATAAGCAGATAACTGTTGAGCTCCAGCGCATTTTTATAACCTACCCTTCTGGTAAGCCTCCTTTCAAACTGCCGTTTTTCCTTATCGGTATATTTTGAAGCGTACTTCTCATTATTATTTACCAAATCACAGGCGATGTAATTTGCAGGCCATAATTTGTAGTTTTCATATATTTTCTGATCAATCTTCTCTGCCACGGCCTTGAGCTGATCATTTACTGAACCCGCGTTATTTTCAATTTCAGCAAAAACTTTCTCATCCAAAACTCCGCAGGCACTAATATGGATTCTTCCCTTTTGGCCCAGTGCGCCCTGCATTATGGAATTAAAATCCTCGTTTGCAGATTTCACGTAGGTTTCCTGCATTCGCTTGGCCATTAGTTCAGGCATTTTTAGAATATCGGTAGGATCAAATTCATAAGACATTGCCACGGGCACCATCTTCAACTGTGTAAAATACTCGGCCAGGCTCATGTCTCCTTTAGCCATTGCAAGCATTTTTAAAACCCCCTGCTGCGTATGGTCGCTGCCATCTTTAGTGCGCCCCTCTCGCTGGGCCATCCAGACCGACCTGTTATCTTCAAAAAGAAGTTTCCTGATATATTCTGAAAGTTTCATGGAACTTTTCAGCATTTCCCTTGGCCCCAGGCCCCGAAGTACCAGGAAATTGCGGTTAAGCCGGGAAAGCGCCAGAAGAAAATTCTTTTGAACAAGATTATTGCCTATTGCTGAAGCGGTCATGATCAAATTATGATCATATAAGGTATAATTGAGCAGAGAAGTGTCCAGGATAATATCCCGGTGATTGGAAATATAAAAATAAGATTCGTCTTGCTTCAGCTTATCAAAACCGCTGTAAGTAAGGCCTTCAGTGGTTTTTTCCAGCACTTTTTCTACGGAATGGTATATCACCCTGGTCTGGAAATCCCTTATAGAACGGCATGCCACCACTAATTCTTCAATTTCAGGATATTCTTTTTCCGGAAAAGTAAACTGAAGCAGTGCTTTAACCATAGGATGCCTTACATACTCCCGAAGGGCTTCCTCCACTTCTTCATCTTTATAAAATCTTATATCTTCAAAATCGCTCACTAATTCTTTTTATCTATGCTTCAACAGCTATAAATTAAACTTTTATCTTTTAAAGGCAATATAATCAAAACTCTTTCAATAGCTCGCGGCGGCTAATAAAGAAAATATAAAATTCCAGGTTTTTACGCTCCAAAAACTTTTTTAGAATTTGCCGTAGTGATTTTTGCCACTTCTTCCACCTCTAAATTATAGATATCCGCTATTTTTTCAGCTATTTTCAAAAGGTAAACAGGATCGTTTCTTTTTCCGCGGAAAGGAGTAGGTGCGAGGTAAGGCGCATCGGTTTCCAGCACAATTTCTTCAATAGGAATCTGGTCCAGGAACTGGTCGATTTTTCCATTTTTAAAGGTAACCACTCCTCCTATTCCAAGCTTCATATTATACGAAAGAGCTTTCTTCGCCTGTTCTAAAGTTCCTGTGAAGCAATGAAAAATCCCGAAGAGGCCTTCCCCTTTTTCACTTTCCAGGACTTCAAAAACCTCATCAAAAGCTTCACGACAATGGATTACAATGGGTAATTTGTACTTTTTTGCCAGGTGTATCTGCCTTTTAAAAGCTTCCTGCTGAATTTCAAGAGTGCTTTTATCCCAGTACAGATCTATCCCGATTTCACCCACCGCATAAAAACTTCTTTTGTTAAACTGCGCTTCCACATTTTCCAGTTCTTCCTCAAAATTTTCTTTTACATGCGTTGGGTGCAGTCCCATCATTAAAAAAACATTTTCAGGGTAAGTGGCTTGCAGCTCATACATTCCCTTTACATATTCAGAATCTATGGCCGGAATAAAAAAGCGTTCAATTCCTGCTTCAAATGCTTTGGAAATTGCTTCTTTCCTATCTTCAGCAAAAGCCTCGCTGTATAAATGCGTGTGTGTATCTGTTAAAATCATAAACGCAAAAATAATTTATTTTGAAGACCTATCTTTGTGAAAAAAGAAAGAATGTCGTCTCTAAGAAAATTGCTGGAAGAAAAAGGATATCACCGGGTAAAATTTAAATACACCAAAACCAATCATATTGAAATAGTTGCGAAAATCAATAATATTGAAGGGAACTTTATTTTAGATACCGGGGCCTCCAGCACCTGTGTGGGAATGGAAGCCGTAAAGCATTTTAAACTGATTGCTGAAGACAGCGATGTAAAGGCCGCGGGAGCAGGAGCCACAAATATGCTTACCCAAATTGCGCAAAAGAACCTCATCCAGATAAAAGGCTGGAAAAAGAAAAAAGTAGACCTGGTGCTTTTTGATCTAAGACATGTAAACGAGGCGCTTATAAACCATGACGCTGAAAAAGTACACGGGATTATTGGTGCCGATTTGCTTAAAAAGGGAAAGGCTGTAATAGACTACGGCAAAAAAGCGCTTTATCTGAAGTAAAGTTTCTGGGGCAAGCCCGCGGAGCATTTTAATGGAACACGTTTTCAAACTTTATAACATTTACTAACGATGCGAGCATCGGGGTATTTACCCTTTTTAGAATAAAATAGGGGATTTTTCCCCTTTTGCTGAAGGTGAGGGATATGTATATTTGAAGAAGTTAATGTTAGAAATGCATATTATTAAGAAAAGAAGTTTAGAACCGGTGTCATTCATCATCCTGGCCATTATCGTCGCCGGCGTCTTATTCCTGAATATCTTAAATCTATACTTCTTATTTTAAATTTGATTAGCAAAAAAAAAGCCGCATTTTCATGTGGCTTTTTTTTGCTGATCTGAAAAACTTTACAGTTCCAGAGCTCTTTTTACATCGTTGTCCATCAGCAATTCTTCAGGATTCTCCAGGGCTTCTTTAACAGCAACAAGGAAACTTACCGACTCTTTTCCATCAATTATACGGTGGTCGTAAGAAAGCGCCACATACATGATTGGCCGAATTTCCACATGGCCATCTATTGCCACAGGACGCTCCACAATATTGTGCATTCCAAGGATGGCACTTTGAGGAGGATTAATAATAGGAGTAGACAACATAGAACCGAAAACCCCACCGTTGGTGATTGTGAAAGTTCCACCAGTCATATCGTCTACAGTGATATTCCCGTCCCTCGCTTTTAAAGCCAGACGTTTCACTTCATCTTCAACCCCTCTAAAGCTAAGGTTTTCGGCATTTCTAATTACCGGCACCATAAGTCCTTTTGGGCCGGAAACCGCGATACTGATATCCTTGTAATCATAGCTTACCTTGTAATCCCCATCTATCATGGAATTAACATCAGGAAATAAATCTAAGGCGCGGGTTACCGCTAAAGTGAAGAAGCTCATAAACCCGAGGCTTACCCCGTGTTTATCTTTAAACTCTTCTTTATATTTTTTACGAAGCGCGAAAATAGGAGACATGTCTACTTCATTAAAAGTAGTCAGCATGGCGGTTTCTGTTTTTGCACTTACCAGCCTTTCTGCTACCTTGCGGCGCAGCATAGACATTTTTTTACGGGATTCTCCCCTTTTTCCGGTACCGGGAGTTCCCATAGAAGCTTTTGCCTGTACGGCATCTTCTTTAGTTATCCTGCCGTCTCTACCGGTTCCTTTCACAGATTTGGAATCCATTCCTTTTTCATCAAGTATTTTTTTAGCCGCAGGCGAAGGGCTTCCTGAAGCATAAGTATCCTGTTTTTGTTCAGGAGTTGTAGATTTTGAAGGTTTTTCTTCTTTTGGCTCCGCCTTATCACTATCTGCCTTAGTTGAAGTTTCCTCTTCCTGCTCTGTTACTTCCTCTTCAGCAGATTCGTCTTTACTATCCCCGCCTCCTGGTTTTGGAGCATCGGTATCTATTAAACATACCACTTCTCCAACAGCCACGGCGTCACCTTCTTCAGCTTTTAGTGTGATAATTCCGCTGGCTTCTGCCGGAAGCTCAAGAGTAGCTTTATCACTATCTACTTCGGCTATTGCCTGATCTTTTTCAACGTAATCTCCATCTTCCACTAACCATTGTGCTATTTCAACTTCTGTGATGGATTCCCCTGGAGAAGGAACTTTCATTTCTAAGGCCATGATCTTAATTTTTATTTTTGGTCTTCTGCCTAAACAGAAAAGTTATTCTTTGTTATATATTAAATTGATTCTTGTAAGGATTTGTCGAAAACTCCGGCAATCACCCTTTCGTGACGCTTCTTGAAACGAACTGAACTTCCGGCAGCCGGTGAACCATAGAATCTCCTGCTACAAATCCTCATGTTTTTAGCTTCATCAAAATGCAGCAACAAGTGCCCGAAGGCTCCCATATTTCTTGGCTCTTCCTGAGCCCAAACCAGGTCATCGGCATTTTTATATTTCTTGATCACTTCTTTCATTTGCTTAACCGGTAGCGGGAACAACTGCTCAATTCTCACCAGGGCAACATCGTCCCGGTCATTTTCTTCCCGGTGTGCAAGAAGGTCGTAATAGAATTTACCGGTACAAAATACGAGGCTTTTCACCTTGCCTGCATCTGCATTCCCTTCATCTAAAAGCGGCTGGAAAGAACCATTTGCAAATTCTTCTTTAGTTGAAATCACCTTTGGATGCCTCAACAAACTTTTTGGAGTGAAAACAATAAGGGGTTTCCTGAAACCAACCTTCATCTGCCTTCTCAACAAATGAAACATATTTGCCGGCGTGGTGATATCTACAACGTACATGTTATCTTTTGCACAAAGCTGAAGGAACCGTTCCATTCTACCTGAAGAATGTTCTGCTCCCTGGCCCTCATAGCCATGAGGAAGGAACATCACCAGGCCATTCTGCAACTTCCATTTATCTTCTGCCGCAGAAATATACTGATCTATCATTATTTGTGCACCATTCACAAAATCCCCAAACTGGGCTTCCCAAATGGTGAGTGTATCCGGACTTGCCATGGCATAACCATAATCAAATCCCACCACTCCATATTCCGAAAGCGGAGAGTTGTAAATAAAAAACTCGCCGGTTCTTCCTTCTATATTATTATGAAGAATAATTTCTTCTTCGCTGTCTTCTACTTTTAAAACCGCATGACGATGGGAGAATGTCCCTCTTTCACTATCCTGCCCGCTTATTCTCACATGGTAACCTTCTTTCATAAGAGAACCATAGGCCAAGTGTTCTGCCATAGACCAATCCAGCTTATTGTCTTCAAAATACATTTTATGCCGAAGCTTTACCAGCTTATCGATCTTACGCATAAATTTTTTGCCTTCAGGAAGTTTGGAAATAGCTTCCGCCACCTTATCCAGCTTCTCCAGCTCATAAGTGGTATCTACCTCCTCCATCATCTTATCTTCCTGGGCATTGTCATAACCCTCCCATTCATCCTGCATGATAGGGGTAATCCTGGTTTTCTCTTCTTTTCTGGATTCGTCCAGGCTTTCTTCCAGGCTTGCTTTATAATCATCTTCCAGCTTTTGCAGGAAACTGTCGTCTATAACGCCTTCTTTTTTAAGTTTTTCAGCATAAATGTCGCGTGCATTTTTATGCTTGGCTATTGCTTTATAAAGTTTAGGCTGGGTAAATCTTGGCTCATCCCCTTCATTATGCCCGTACTTCCTGTAACCCAATAAATCTATAAAAACGTCGCGATGGAACTTCATCCTGAATTCCAAAGCAAATAAAATGGAATGCACCACCGCCTCGGCATCATCAGCATTTACATGGAGCACCGGAGAAAGAGTAACCTTGGCAACGTCTGTACAATAGGTAGAAGACCTGGCATCAAGATAGTTGGTGGTAAAGCCAATCTGGTTATTTACCACAATATGAATGGTTCCGCCATTGCTGTAACCTTCCAGCTGGGCCATTTGTATCACCTCATACACCACACCTTGTGCAGCAATGGCCGCATCACCATGTACAAGAATTGGAAGCACTTTGGAGCTGTCCCCATTATAATGCCGGTCCTTTTTAGCCCGCGCGATACCTTCTACCACAGATCCCACTGTTTCCAGGTGAGAAGGGTTTGGCGCAATATTAATATTTATGTCATTGCCATTATCTGTAGTGCGGCAGGAAGTCCAGCCCAGGTGATACTTTACATCCCCGTCAAAAATATCCTGCTCGTAATCCTTCCCGTCAAACTCACTAAAAATATCCTTGGCGCTCTTTCCAAAAATATTGGTAAGTGTGTTAAGGCGGCCCCGGTGAGCCATTCCCATTACAAAATCCTTAATTCCCAGCTCAGCAGCTTTTTCGATTAGTGCGTCCAGAGCAGGGATCAAGCTTTCTCCTCCTTCCAGTGAGAAACGCTTTTGGCCCACATATTTGGTATGCAAAAATCCTTCAAAGGAAACTGCTTCATTTAGTTTCCTCAGAATTTGCTTTTTCTGGTCAACACCAAATTTAGGATGGTTCTCGTTAACGTTGAGTTTCTTCTGAATCCATTCAATCTCTTCAGGCTTCCTGATAAACATATATTCCACCCCAATGGATTCGCAATATATATTGTCCAGGTGATTAATTATCTCCTGAAGCGTCTTCGGGCCAATTCCCAGAACTTCACCTGCATTAAATGTGGTGTTAAGATCTTCCCTGGAAAGGCCGAAATTTTCTATATCTAAAGTAGGAGAATACTGTCTCCTTTCCCTTACGGGATTTGTTTTTGTGAATAAATGCCCCCTGGTGCGGTATCCGTCAATCAACCTTATTACCTGAAATTCCTTCACCACATGTTCAGGAACTTCTCCTTCCTTAAAACCGGCGGGCGCTTCCTCAAGAACTTTCTGAGAGACACCATCCTGCTGCAATCCAAAATCAAAACCCTGAAAAAAAGCCCTCCAACTGGGCTCTACACTATCGGGATATTGTAAATACTGGTCATAAAGTTCTGCGAAATAGGCGGTATGTGCGGCATTTAGAAATGAAAATCTATCCATAATTTGAAACTAATGTTTCTTTTAAGTGTAAAACACAGCAAAAGTACAATTTTTACAAAAAACAGTTTGCCGCATATAATATATTTATGTTATGCATTATAAGAAATTTAACATAGCTAAAAGGGAAATATTCAACAAAAATTTCGTTAAGATGCTGTTTTAGGAACAAAATTGCGTAATGTCTTGGGTTATACTTCACGTTCCATCAGTAATTGTCCAAATTTTCTTAGAGGTTCTTTTTTCTCTTCCGAAATATTAATTTTATCAAGGATTTGAAAAGCCTCATTGGTATACTTTTTAATTTCCTTCCGGGTAAGCTCAGCTGCGCCGCTGGCCACAAAAATATTTTTTACAGCTTCTATTTTTTCTGAACTATCTCCCGGAGCAATAGAATACAGGTGCTCCAGCTGCATAGCCTCCCCTTTTCCTGAAGATTCCTTTGCCTTTAGATAAAGAAAGGTCTTCTTATTTTCAATAATATCACCACCGGCCTGCTTCCCAAAAGTCTCAGGATCCCCAAAGGCATCCAGATAATCATCCTGTAGCTGGAATGCTATTCCCAGCAAACGCCCATACTGATATATCGCTTCCTTACATTCGGTAGTTTCTCCTGCTACAATTGCCCCCATTTGAAGGGATGCCCCAACAAGAACCGCAGTTTTATATTCGATCATCTTCAGGTATTCCTCAATACTTACATCCTCCCGCGTTTCAAAATCTATATCATATTGCTGGCCTTCACATACCTCAATCGCGGTTTTGGTAAACAGCCGGGCAAGTTCCTTAAACACCTCTCCTTCATAATTCTCAAAAAGCTGATAGGCATTGATAAGCATGGCATCTCCAGACAAAATACCGGTATTGATATCCCATTTTTCATGCACGGTTTCTTTTCCTCTTCTTATAGGCGCATCGTCCATAATATCGTCGTGCACAAGAGAAAAATTATGAAAAATCTCAATAGCCAGTGCGGCATCCAAAGCCTTCCGGTAATCTGTATTAAAAATTTCGGTAGCCAATAAAACCAGGACCGGCCTCAGCCTTTTGCCTCCCTGTGATAAAATGTACACCATGGGCTCGTATAAATTTCTGGGCTCCCTAATTTTTATTTTCGCTTCTAAATATTTTGAAAATGCTTCTCTATACTGAGAAATAGACAACATACTTTTTAATTTTCCGGCTAAAATACCATAAATGAAAAGATTTTTGATTTTCAGGTTGTGTTAAAAGTAAAACTATGGAAACTTTATTTGTTTTTAAAGTTTCCGTGAAGTAATTTTGCAGCCTAATTTTAGAACATTGAGAGAAAAGATATTAAATACGGCAAGTGATCTGTTCTTAAACTATGGCTTTAAAAGCGTAACTATGGACGAAATTGCCGATAAAATGGGCATATCCAAAAAAACCATTTACGCCAGTTTTCCCACCAAGGCCAAACTGGTGGAGGCTACCGTCCATCATTTGTTTGAAGTGGTAAAGGAAGGGATAAAAAAGATTCAGAATAAAGAAAAGAACCCCTTAAAGGAACTTTATGAAATCCGCCGCTATGGCTTGAACTACATAAATTCCCAAAAGGCTTCCCCTCATTATCAGCTTAACAAATACTATCCGAAAATCGCAAAGAGCGTGGAAGGAAAATACTTTAACACAGTACTTCACTGTGTAATTGCCAACCTGGAGCGAGGTATTACCACAGGACATTACCGCCCGGGAATTCCAATTTCCTTTATTGCCAGGATCCATTTTGCCGGCATAAAGGGAGTTAAAGACCCAGATCTTTTCCCACCTGAAGAATATAGCAACGAGGTACTAATGGATTATTTTCTCGATTATCATTTGCGTGCCATCTGCACCCCAAAAGGATTACAAACTCTAGAAGAATTTAAAAACAGCCATGAGAATTTTATTTAAGATCAAATTTGCCATTATCCTGGCCCTGCTTCCACTGTGCGGATTTGCCCAGGAAAACGTAGATGCAGAATATAAGCTTAGCCTGGATGAGGCTGTGGCAATGGCGCTTGAAAACAACTATTCGGTGATTAACGCGCAAAAGGATATTGAGATCGCCCTTAAACAAAAATGGGAAATCATTGCGCAGGGCCTGCCACAAATTGGTGCAAATGTAGATTATCAAAATTATTTAAAACAGCCGGTAACTTTATTGCCCGCTGCTGCTTTTGACAATACACAAAGCACCATTGATATTATCCAGGATTACTTTGAAAATGTTCAAAGAAATGATGTTCCCGTAAATGCCCCGGAAGGTTTTATTCCAGTTCAGTTTGGTACCAAACACAGCCTTAACGGAACGGCCACCTGGAACCAGCTGATTTTTGACGGCTCCTACATTGTGGGGATTCAATCTGCCAAAACCCTGCTTCAGATTTCTGAAAATGCCAAAACCAAAACCAATCAACAGGTAAAGGAAGCGGTGATTAATGCCTACGGAAATGTCCTTCTTGCCCGGGAAAGCGTGGATATTTTGAAAAATAATGTGGCTACTGTTCAGAAGAATTACGATGAAACCAGCCAGATCTATGAAAACGGGATGGCAGAACAGGAAGATGTGGAACAACTGGAAATCACCTTACTGGGATTAAAAAATAATTTAAACCGAAGCCTTCGAATGCTCAATATTGCCCATGAGATGCTTAACCTCACCCTGGGAATTCCTGTGGAAGCTGATGTTAACCTAACTGAAGACCTGGACGAGGTAACCCAGGAATATATTAACCTGCAGCTGCTGGAAAAGGAAGTGCCTGTTGAAGAAAACATAGATTACAGGATCGCAGAAAATACCGCGGAATCTGCAAAAATCCAGGTAAGACTGGAAAAAGCGAAAGCCCTGCCAAGACTTTCAGGTTTTCTTAACTACGGCCTTCAGGGCTATAGCGACGAGTTTACTTTTTTCAGTAACGACCAGGAATATTTTGACCAGTCCATCATGGGCATAAGCCTTAATATTCCAATTTTTAGTAGCGGGATGCGGAGCGCCAGGACGCAGCAGAAGAAAATTGCCTATGAACAGGCTTTGGTAGATTTGGAAAGAACCCGAAATGAAGTAAAAAACCAGATCAATTCAGCTAAATCTGAGTACCTCTTCAGCATAGAAAATTATCAAAACCAGAAGAGAAACCTGGAACTGGCAGAACGTATAGAAGAAAAAAACCAGGTTAAATTTTTTGAAGGCATCGCCAGCAGTTTTGAACTTAGTGAAGCACAAAGGCAATTATATACCGCACAGCAAAACCTGTTACAGTCTATGCTGGACGTAATAACCGCAAAAGTAGAACTGGAAAATTTATTAGACACCACAACTTACGACAATGAAGACTAAAAACATACTTTTACCCATGAGAAAAATAGCTGTCCTGTTTAGTGTTTCTTCGCTGCTTTTTGCCTGCGGAGGAGATGCTGAAAAATCTGTAGACGATGTTATCGCCACCAATAACCTGGAGGAAATACGCGAAACAAAAACCGAATTAAGCAAGCAGCAAAGCGAACTGGCCTCGAAAATTGATCGCTTAGATGAAGCCATTAACAGGCTGGACGAGAACAAACGCCTTACCCTCGTTACCATAGAAGCTGTTAACGACACCGTCTTCAGGCATTATGCGCAGGTACAGGGTGATGTGGCCACAGACCAGAACATCGTGATTTTCCCGGAATTTTCAGGAATCTTAAATGATGTAAGGGTGAATGAAGGAGAACGGGTAAATAAAGGAGAGGTTTTAGCCACCATAGATGACGGCGGCCTTTCCAGTGAACTGGCACAACTTGAGGCGCAGGCAAGCCTCGCCAAAACCACTTTTGAACGCCAAAAGAGGCTCTGGGACCAGAATATTGGTTCAGAAATGCAGTACCTGGAAGCAAAAACAAATTATGAGTCTATGCAAAATTCTGTCGCAAGGTTAAGATCGCAAATTGCCAAAACTGTGGTTAAAGCTCCTTTCAGCGGGATTATTGACGAGGTGATTACCGAGCAGGGAGAAGTGGTAAATCCAGGCCAGACCCCACTGTTCAGATTAGTAAACCTTAGCAACATGTACGTGGAGGCTGATGTGCCGGAAACTTATTTAGGACAAATCCAGAGAGGAACCGATGTTAAAGTACAAATCGCTTCAAGGGAATTTGAAGGGGAAGTTAGCCAGGTAAGCAACACCATAAATCCCAGCAACAGGACGTTCCAGGTAAAAGTTTCGGTTCCTAATGAAGAAGGGCTAATAAAACCAAACCAGATTGCCACCCTTAAGCTTAACGACTATACTGCTGAAGAAGCCATTATTGTTCCTGAAAATACGGTACAAAAAAATTCTATGGGAGAAAGCCTGGTTTATGTTCTTGAAGACAGGAATGAATCAGAAAACACAGGGATAGCGAGGAAAGTGATCGTGGAAACCGGGTATGTCTCCGGGGATTCTATTGAGATTACCAGTGGCCTCGAAGCCGGGCAGACCATAATTGTAGAAGGCTCTAAAAACCTGCGTGACGGGCAGGAGGTAAAATTCAGAAACTAGAAAAATGAAAAAAATAGATAAGGAATTTAAACTCTCTTCGTGGGCCATTGATAATAAAATGACGGTGTACGTCATTATTGCCATTATCATGATTGGCGGATTGATTTCCTATTACAACATGCCCAGGGAATCCTTCCCCGAGATCGTGGAAACCAAAATTTATGTAAGTTCTATTAACCCCGGAAACTCGGCAGAGGATGTAGAGAAATTTATCACCGAGCCCCTGGAAGAGGAATTTAGCGATGTTGGCGGCATTAAAGAAGTTACCAGCACCACTCTCCAGGATTACTCTCTGGTGATTGTGGAGTTTGAAGATGACATAGACGTAGAGGTCGCCAAGCAAAAAATAAAGGATAAGGTAGATATGGTGAAAGCCGAAACTACCTGGCCTACCCTGGACAATGGTGCCAAAGTGGAACCTAATGTTTTTGACCTCAATTTTTCTGAAGCACAACCTATTCTGAATATCAATCTCACCGGGAATTATCCTGTACAGCAATTGAAGGATTATGCGGAATATCTTCAGGAGAAAATAGAATTGCTCCCACAAATAAAGGAAGCCAGTATTCGCGGGGCTGAAGAAATGGAGGTCGAAATTGCCGTTGATATTTATAAAATGACGGCCGCCCAGGTAAGCTTCAGCGATATTATAAATTCGGTAAGTATGGAGAACCGGACCATTTCGGGGGGAAATGTGATTACCAGCGGAGTCCAGAAGAACATCCGGATAATTGGCGAAATTGAAGAGCCTTCAGAACTGGAAGATGTTGTTGTAAAACGTGACGGAGGGAATATTTTCCTTAGGGACATCGCCACTGTGAGATTTCATGAAAAAGACCCTACCACTTTTGCCAGGGAATATGGCGAACCGGTAGTGATGCTGGATGTAAAAAAGCGAAGCGGCAAGAACATGATTGAAGCCGTAGACCAGATTAAAGAACTGGTTAATACGGCACAGGAAGAATATTTACCCGAAGGCCTCGAAGTTACCTTAACCAACGACCTGTCTACCGATACCCGTAACCAGGTAGACGACCTGGTAAACAACATCATTTTCGGGGTGATTTTGGTGGTACTGGTCCTTATGTTTTTCCTCGGGTTCAGGAATGCACTTTTTGTGGGGCTGGCGATTCCGCTCTCCATGTTCCTGTCTTATATAGTGCTTTCCAGCCTTGGCTACACCCTAAATACCATGGTACTCTTTGCGCTGGTAATGGGGCTGGGGATGCTGGTGGATAACGGGATTGTGGTAGTGGAAAACGTCTACAGCCTAATGGCTGAAGGCATGCCAAGAATAAAAGCTGCAAAACAAGGGCTGGGAGAAATCGCCTGGCCAATTATCGCTTCTACCGCCACTACCCTAATGGCCTTTTTTCCGCTGGGATTATGGCCGGGAACCATTGGAAAGTTTATGATGATTTTTCCTATCACTTTATCTATAGTTTTAGGCTCATCATTATTTGTGGCGCTTATTATAAACTCCATGCTTACTTCCCAGTTTATGAAAACTGAAGAAGGAAAGATCTCTAAAAAGAAACTTATCCGCATCAGCATCATCCTGGGTGGTTTGGGGATTATTTTCCTGATTGCAGGATATGTTGTTGATGCAGGAGTCTTACGTGCTATTGGAAATTTATCTATTCTCGCCGTACTGTTGCTATGGTTCTATAAGTATGTATTGTCAGGTGCTGTGGAATATTTTCAGTTTAAAGCCTTAAAAAAACTGGAGAACAATTATGAACGCACCTTAAAATATGCTTTAAGGGGAAGAAAGGCCTATGGCTTTTTCTTCGGAACACTACTGCTCCTGGTTCTATCTTTTGTGCTAATTGGCCTTGTCCAGCCAGAAGTTTTATTTTTTCCTGAAAATCAGCCAAAACAGATCATTACTTATATAGAATATCCCGAAGGAACCGATATTCAGAAAACAAATGAGCTCACCAAAAAAGTAGAAGAGCGTATCTTTGATGTTATAGATAAATATGAAGATGA
Source organism: Autumnicola tepida (assembly GCF_031846485.1). NCBI lineage: Bacteria > Pseudomonadati > Bacteroidota > Flavobacteriia > Flavobacteriales > Flavobacteriaceae > Autumnicola > Autumnicola tepida. Next base: position 47,391 of record NZ_JAVRHQ010000021.1, on the reverse strand, counting down.
AGATGGCTACAACTTTATGGTAGAGTCTATGATCTCCCAGGTGGGCGAAGGCGCAGGAAATCCACAAACCGATGGTGGCCAGCAAAATTCCATGCCACACAAAGGTAAAGTGACACTGGTGATGCGTGAGTTCAAAAAACGCCGCGGTGTAGAGAGTAGCCAGGTACTTTCTGAAGTACGCGATGCTGTGCAGGGCTTTCCCGGCGCTTCCATTATTGTGGAAAAAGATGCCGCGGGGCCACCTTCAGGCTATCCAATTAATATTGAATTAAAAGGTGAAGATTACGAGCAAATGCTTACCCAGGCTGAAGATTTGCGATCCTATATTCAAAATCTCAGCATTCCGGGGATTGAGGAGCTAAAAATAGATGTAAACAAATCCAAGCCGGAGCTTGATGTGCGGGTAGACCGCCAAAAGGCAGGACAATTGGGGGTTTCCACTTCTACCGTAGGCCAAACCCTTAGAAGGGCAATTTACGGTGAAGAAGTTTCCACCTACAAAGAAGGAGATGACGATTATGAGGTGAACGTACGTTTTGCCGATAAGTACAGATATGATGAAAATGTGCTTTTCAATCAGCCAATTACATTCAAAAATCAGAACAACGGCGAAATTGTGCAGGTGCCAATTTCCTCTTTGGTAGAAACCAATGTGGCTTCCTCTTTCAGCTCTATTAAGCGGAAAGATCTTAAAAGAGTAATTACCATTTATTCCAATGTGCTTGAAGGTTATAATGGAAATGAAATTGTTGAACAGCTAAAAACGCAGCTCAACAACTACAATCTGCCTGAAGATATGAACCTTGAATTTACCGGCGAGCAGGAAAAGCAGGCTGAAAATATGAGCTTCCTTATAAAAGCGCTTCTTATTGCAATTGGCGGGATCCTGCTTATTCTTGTGGCGCAGTTTAATTCGGTTTCCAAACCAATTATAATCGTTATGGCCGTGGTACTAAGCCTTGTGGGAGTATTTCTTGGACTGATTATTTTCCAAATGGATTTTATCATTATCATGACGATGATGGGGATTATTTCCCTGGCGGGAATTGTGGTAAATAATGCCATTGTGCTTATAGATTACACACAAATTCTTATTGACCGGAAAAAAGCCGCGCTTGGATATGAAGATAACGAATTGCTTACCCGCGCCGAATACTTTGACTGTATAGTGCGCGGCGGAAAATCCAGGTTACGTCCTGTACTGCTAACGGCCATTACTACCGTTCTCGGGCTTATTCCACTGGCGGTGGGATTAAATATTGACTTTTTTGGGTTGTTTATAGATTATGACCCTGGAATATATATTGGTGGAGACAATGTGATCTTCTGGGGGCCTTTGGCCTGGACAGTGATCTTTGGGCTTGTTTTTGCAACCTTCCTCACTCTTATTGTGGTACCGGTAATGTTTTATCTGGTAAACAGGGCTAAAGTTAAATTTAAAGACAAGCGTCTTGCAAGAAAAGAGAGGAAACAGCAGGTTACTGCATAAATCTTCCTGATGAAATAAAACAACCCGAAGCCAGAAACTTCGGGTTGTTTTGTTAATACCGCGAAATTAGCACAGTATTGCTGATGGAATCTTTAAACCTTACAGATCCCAAAATGACCAAATTCACAGGGCCTTCCAGGGTGTAAATTAATTCCATAAAAAAACCCGAAGCCAAAACTTCGGGTTCCTTTATTTCTTAATCTGCCATTAACTGCATTAATTAACAGTCAAAGCATTTTTATCACTTTTCCAGCTGTTTACTGATGCTATATGGCTGTTTCTATAGTCAACTTCTGTTAACTTGTCTTCAGTCCAAAAAAACCATTTGCCAGTTTTTTCGCCCATGTTGTACTGGCCGACTGCTGTCTTTTTACCTTCTTCATTGTAAGAAATCCATTCTCCGTGGAGCTCCCCTTCCTTGTACGTACCTTCCTGTCTAACACTTCCATCTTCATAATAAAACGTCCCTTTAATTAAATCTCCCTGCTTCTCAAAATCAGGCTTCTTTTCCTGTGCTGAAACAGCCCCTGCAAATACTAAGGCAGCGCCTATCAGCATATATTTTAACTTCTTCATCTTCAGTCTTTTTTAATGTTTGCTTTACAAATATAACCAAACATTTACAATAAAGCAATAATCACGTAACATTAAATTAACATTGGAAGCGTAAGAAACTAATAATAAGACATTTACTTATTAAAATTTAAAAAATCAGACTTTAAATCACTTATTTTTTATAGCCTATATATTATCTAAAACCCTAAGAACTTATTACTTTTGCCCCACTTTTAAATCTTAGGAAGATATGTACAGAAGTCATACCTGCGGGGAATTAAATATGACAAATAAAGGAGAGCAGGTGCAGCTCTCTGGTTGGGTCCAGAAAATAAGGAATAAAGGCTTTATGATTTGGGTAGACCTTAGAGACCGATATGGCATTACTCAGTTGATGTTTGATGAAGAACGATCATCTAAAGACCTGATGGAGAAGGCTGAAAAACTGGGGCGTGAATTCGTGATACAGGTAAAGGGACAGGTTATTGAAAGGGAGTCTAAAAATCCCAATATGGCCACGGGCGATATAGAAGTGATGGTTTCTGAACTGGACATTTTAAATACTTCCCTTACCCCGCCCTTTACTATTGAAGAAGAAACAGACGGTGGTGAAGATTTAAGAATGAAATACCGTTACCTGGACATCCGCAGGAATCCGGTAAAAAACAAGCTTGTTTTCAGGCATAAAGTAGGCATGCAGGTTAGAAATTATCTTTCCGGCGCTGGTTTTATTGAGGTGGAAACGCCTTATCTCATAAAATCCACTCCTGAAGGCGCCAGAGATTTTGTAGTCCCGAGCCGGATGAATGAAGGCCAGTTCTACGCGCTGCCACAATCTCCCCAGACCTTTAAGCAATTGCTTATGGTTGGCGGAATGGATAAATATTTCCAGATTGTAAAGTGTTTCCGCGACGAAGATTTAAGGGCAGACCGCCAACCGGAATTTACACAAATTGACTGCGAAATGGCATTTGTTGAGCAGGAAGATATCCTGAATACTTTTGAAGGTCTTACACGCCATCTCCTTAAAGAGGTGAACGGAGTCGAAATTGAAGATTTCCCAAGGATGACATATGCCGAAGCCATGGAAAGGTATGGAAATGACAAACCAGATATAAGGTTTGGGATGGAATTTGCCAATTTGAATGAAGTAGCCAAAAACAAAGGCTTTAATGTTTTTGACCAGCAGGAACTGGTGGTGGGAATCGCCGTTCCCGGAGCGGCATCATATACGAGAAAAGAGATCGATAGGCTTATCGCGTGGGTAAAGCGGCCGCAAATTGGTGCCAATGGGCTGGTTTGGGCAAAATATAATGACGATGGCAGTTTTAAATCTTCTGTAGATAAGTTTTATTCTGAAGAAGACCTTAAAGCATGGGCTGAGGAAACAGGTGCTAATCCGGGTGACCTTATTCTGGTGATGGCGGGCGAAACCACCAAAACAAGAACGCAGCTAAGCGCCCTAAGAATGTTTTTAGGAAATGAACTTGGCCTTAGAAAGCCAGATGAATTCGCGCCGCTATGGGTGCTGGATTTTCCGTTATTGGAATGGGATGAAGAAACCAAACGTTACCATGCCATGCACCACCCGTTCACTTCTCCTAAAAAGGAAGATATCCCGTTACTGGAAACCAGTCCGGGAGAAGTTAGGGCAAATGCGTACGACCTTGTTCTAAACGGAAATGAAATTGGCGGTGGTTCCATCAGGATTCATGATAAAAAGACGCAGTCTAAAATGTTCCATTACTTAGGCTTTTCTGAAGAAGAGGCCAAAGAGCAGTTTGGTTTTCTTATGGATGCGTTCCAATATGGCGCGCCACCGCATGGCGGCATTGCTTTTGGTTTCGACAGGCTGGTGGCTATACTTGGGGGACAGGAAACTATAAGGGACTTTATAGCCTTCCCTAAAAACAATGCAGGCCGCGACGTGATGATAGACGCTCCTGCAAGAATAGATGAAGAGCAATTAAAAGAACTACATCTTCAGGTTAAATTATAATTTTTCAAATCCTGCCACATGGCAGGATTTTTTTAGCGGTAACAACTAAATTCTTTTTGAGTGTCAAAATTCAGTAAGTCTCTTTTACACAGGTTCCTTAACTGGAAAACAAAGCACCTCACCCATCAGCAGTTTCTTATGCTCCTGAGTGCCATTATAGGCTTTATTGCCGGTCTTGGTGCTGTCGCGATTAAAAACCTCACCCATTTTATACAAACACTTCTGGAAGGGGAATTTATTGCCAATTATCATGACGCTTTTTATTTTATTTTCCCAGTGATAGGCCTGGCTTTAACTATGGCAATAGTCCATTTCGTTTTCAGAAAAAATGTGGGTCATGGGATACCCACCACGCTCCACGCCATTTCCCAGAAAAAAGGGATCATGACCAGGTTCCAGATGTATGCATCGCTTATTACGGCCCCTATTACCGTGGGCTTTGGTGGTTCTGTAGGGCTGGAAGGGCCAACAGTGGCCACCGGCGCGTCTTTAGGTTCCAATATTTCCAGAATGTTTTTGCTCAACCAGGCCTCCCGAACATTGCTTATTGGTTGTGCCGCCGCAGGAGCAATGTCTTCAATTTTTAAGGCGCCCATTGCCGCGATTATTTTCGCCATAGAGGTTTTTAGCCTGGATCTTACCCTGTCTTCTCTGCTGCCACTGCTCCTGGCTTCGGTTTCAGCAATTCTTACTTCTTATTTTTTCTTCGGAAGCCAGCTTATCCTTCCTTTTGAGCTTAAGGACAAGTTTATTATTTCTGAAGTACCTTATTATGTGTTGTTGGGCATTTTAGCCTCTTTGGTTTCTATTTATTTTACTAAAGTCTACTTTAATGTCCATAAGATCTTCGCAAAAGTAAATTCTCCGCTTTTAAGGCTCTTAAGTTGTGGCGCAGGTTTAGGTATCCTTATTTATTTTATCCCGCCTTTATATGGGGAAGGTTACAGTGTTATCAATAATCTGCTACAGGAAAATTACCTGGAAGCTTTGGGTACTAACTTTTTTAATGCTTACCTGGAGAATTTCTGGGTGGTAATTATTTTGCTGCTTGGCCTTGTGGTATTTAAAATCATCGCTTCTTCCTTAACATTTGCCGCGGGTGGCGTGGGAGGTATTTTTGCACCTGTGCTGTTTATGGGAAGTGCTTTGGGCCATTGTTACGCCCTCGTACTCAATCACCTCAACATCCTGAAAAACCCTATTTCAGTTAGTAATTTTACACTTGTAGGAATGGCTGGTTTAATGGCTGGGGTTTTACATGCGCCCCTCACCGCGATCTTCCTCATAGCAGAGCTCACCCACGGATACGAACTTTTTATCCCGTTAATGATCACTGCCGCCATTTCTTTTATGATCACTTCCCAGTTTCAGCCACATTCTGTTTATACCATGGAACTGGCGGCAAGGGGAGAATTGCTTACCCATAATAAGGACCAGATGGTGTTAACCCTTATGAACATTAACAGGCTTATAGAAAGGAATTTTATCTCCCTGCATCCCGAAATGACATTAGGCGAAGTATTGAAAGAAGGCGTGGTAAAATCTTCCCGTAACATTTTTCCCGTGGTAGACGAGAATGGCACATTATTAGGGATTATCCTGCTGGATGATATCCGGCCCATTATGTTCGACCAAAAGTTGTATGATGAAGTAAAGGTGAGCGAGATCATGCAAAGGGCTCCGGAAATTATAGACATCCGCAATGACAGAATGAGGGAAATAATGCGTAAATTCCAGGACAGCAACGCCTGGAACCTTCCCGTGGTAAAAGATGAAGTTTACCAGGGATTCATTTCCAAGTCTAAATTGCTAACCGCTTACCGCAAAAAATTAATTGAAGCAACCGTTTGATATGAACACAGTAATGAAAGTTTTGGGAGTTGCTATTTTAATAGCAATTGGAGCAGGATTCTATTTTAGAATACAGGATAATATTCTTTTAGGAGACCGTTTGATAGGAATTGGAGTTTTGGCCAGTGCCTTTATCCTGATGCCTATCTTCCTGTACGTGAGATGGAAAGGCAAAAGGCTGGAAGACTACACGCTTTCCAATAAAAATATAAGAAGGATGCAGGAAAAAAATCAGGACTAAAAAACTGGTTCTGAGAATTTTTTCAAATAAATTTTAAAATCGTACATCCATGTCAAAGATATTATACTAAGTTTGTACTTTAATAATTATTTATTTTTTTACAATGGAAGGTACAGTAAAATTTTTCAATGAGTCTAAAGGTTATGGATTCATTACAAACGACGAAACCGGAAGAGACATCTTTGTTCACATTACAGGACTTGACGGCGAAACTCTTAACGAGGGTGACAAAGTAGAGTATGTTGAGGTTGAAGGAAGAAAAGGAGTAAACGCAAGCCAGGTGCGCGTTATAGAATAATATAAGTTTCTATTTTAGTCTTCAAAGCCGCTTTTCAGCGGCTTTTTTTATTCCTGATTTTATATTATTCTGCTAAAATGTCCGGGCTAATCTGCCGGGCTGCTGTTGTGAAGCTGAGCTTCCACACCCTTCAGCATTTCTTCGGTAAGGCTTTCTAAATTGAATTTATGCTGCCATCCCCAGTCTTTTCTCGCTTCAGAATCATCTATGCTGGAAGGCCAGGAATCGGCTATTTTCTGGCGGAAATCGGGTTTATAATTTATGCTGAAATCTGGTATTTTCTTCTTTATTTCTTCCGCAAGGATTTCAGGAGTAAAGCTCATGGCTGAAAGATTATAGGAAGACCTGACTTTAATATTTTCCGAAGGAGCCTCCATAATATCTATGGTTGCCTTAATGGCATCTTCCATAAACATCATGGGCAGCGAAGTATCCTTGTTTAGAAAAGAAGTGTAAGACCCTTTTTTGATGGCTTCATGAAAAATCTCTACAGCATAATCTGTTGTTCCACCACCTGGCAGGGTTTTATAACTTATAATTCCCGGGTAACGAATACTCCTAACGTCTACACCATAAATCCGGTGAAAATATTCACACCAGCGTTCGCCGGTTTGCTTGCTTATGCCGTACACCGTGGCAGGTTCCATAATAGTGGTTTGCGGCGTTTGTTCTTTAGGAGTGCTTGGCCCAAAAACGGCAATGCTGGAAGGCCAGAAAACTTTTTCAATTTTTTTATCCAGGGCAAGGTTTAAAACATGAAAAAGCGAATCCATGTTTAACGCCCATGCTTTCATTGGAGCTTTTTCGGCAGTGGCGCTTAACATTGCCGCCATAAGATAAACCTCCATAATATTATGCTTCTCCACCAGCCGTGCAATAAGTTCGCCATCCATGGCATTTGCCACTTCAAAAGGGCCAGATTGCATCAGTTCATCACTACCTTCCCTTATATCACTTGCAATCACATTTTCGTTACCATGAATTTCCCGCAATTTAAGGCTTAGCTCGGTACCTATCTGCCCGCTTGCGCCAATAATCAGGATTTTTCCAGCCATCGTATTAAATTTTCCGCAAAGATATTTAATTTCGCAGGGCTTTCTCTAATGAGAAGCCTTAAAACTATCTTATTTTTGAACATCTTTTAAAAAAGCAAAGAACAAGAACCTTCATTAAATCCTTCGCTTTACAGATTTTATTTACGGCAGAATTGAGCTAAATTTATAGCCGCGGTAATAATTAAAATTGTATCAGCACACCTATCGCTACAAATTCACCACATGAAAAAAACCATTATTATTTTAGGGATGTTGGCCCTCATATCCTGCAAGGATAAAGAGCTGGCGCAATCTTCTGAAGATAAGGTAGACACCACCCCTTTTGGACAGGAAATAGCAGTCACCAATCAGCAGGTACAGCTGTTGCCGGAAGCGAGGGAATACGCCAGCCAATGGATAGAATACATTACCGCCCAGAATGAAATTGAGAAATTCCAGGAGGCAAGCCTTCGGGAGGTGATGGAAAATTCTGCCCCATTGGCAGAAATTATGCAATCCCTGCAAACTTCCCTGCCAGATTCTTTGCGTACCAATGGTGTGGAAGCCAGGCTGAATGTACTTACCACAAAATCCATGCTTTTGGATTTTGCTGCTTCCAAAAGAAATCCTGACCCGGAAGAAATCAGGGAGATTTCAGAAGAAATCCCTTCAGAATTCAACAATTTCAAAATTCAGCTAAATGAGATCTTTCTTAAAACCCTTGAAGATTTTGAAAAGGAACTGGATGACATGGAAGAAGAAAACCTGAAAGCGCAAAAAGATTCCACAGCCCGGCTTCAGCAGCAAAATCAGAATCAAATTCAGCAACAACAATGAAGAACATCCTCCTGCTATTCCTAATGTTAAGCCTTGGCACTTTTGCCCAGGATTCTTCCACCGCTAAAGCCGCTGTGAAAAAAGAAATAGCCCACAACCTCAACCTTTGGCATAAAGCGGCCGCAACCGCCAATTTTGAAGAATACTTTGAACTTATGACCCAAGACGCTGTGTTTATTGGCACAGATCCTACGGAAAATTGGCAGAATGAAGAATTCAGAGAGTTTTCCAAACCCTATTTTGACAAAGGCAAAGCCTGGAATTTCGAAGTTCTGAAACGCAATATTTATTTGGGAGAAAATAACAAGTATGCCTGGTTTGATGAACTTCTCGATACACAAATGGGGATTTGCCGCGGTTCGGGAATTCTGGAAAACAAAAATGGCGACTGGAAGATCAAACATTATGTGCTCTCTATTACCATTCCCAATAAAAATGTGGAAGAAGTCACTGCTATCAAGAAAACCTTTGACCGGGAACTTATCTCAAAAATAAAAAGCTAGGCATCTTTTTTGCAACCTGTTGAACCGCAATATTTTTTGAAACCATATTTTGCTTTTTGTTACTTTAGCAACTAAATAAACTTTTAATAAATACATGAAAACACTTAAAAATGTTCTTTTGTTTTCTGCCCTTGGCTCCGCGCTCTTAACCGGCTGCCAGGACGAAAGCAAAACAACCAGTGAAGAGGAAATCCACGGGATTAATCTTGCTTATATGGATACCACAAGCAGCCCAAAAGATAACTTCTTCAGATATGTAAATGGAAAATGGCTGGATTCTACTGAAATTCCCAGCGACAGAACTACCTGGGGAAGTTTTATGGAACTGCGCCAGGAAACCGACAATGATGCGCTGAGGATTCTGGAAAATTCTGCATCTGATTCAGCGGGAAATTTAGCCGAAGATCAGGCTAAAGCCGTTGCGCTTTATAAGAGTATCATGGATACCGTTTCCAGGAATAAAATGGGCATCGCTCCTATTAAACCTTATCTTGCTAAAATTGATTCTATCAATTCTAAAGAAGATTTACAGGATTTTCTTGTGGAAATGAGCGACTACGGAAGTGCAGGATTTTTCTCTTTTAGAGTGCGGGCAGACCGTAAAGACAGCAACATGAATGTTGCCTATTTAAATCCTTCAGGATTAGGTTTACCAGACCGGGACTATTATGTAGCCGACGATGCAGATTCCAAAGAAAAAAGGGAAAAATACAAGGAGTATATAACTGAAATGCTCCAGTACCTGGATTATTCTGAAGAAGAAGCCGCACAGGAAGCTGAAACCATTCTTGCTTTTGAAATCAGCCTGGCCCAACCACAAATGGATAAGGTGGAAAGGCGTGACGCAAGAAAAACCTACAATCCAATGACGGTGAAGGAACTTCAAAATACCGTTCCCGCTATGAAGTGGGAAAATTATTTTGAAGGTATTGGCGCCAGCAAGCTGGACACTATTGTGATTACACAGCCGCAATACATGGATGCCCTCCGGGATATTCTTGCTGAAAATTCTGTGGAAGAATGGAAATCTTATTTAAGATGGAACATGTTTAATGATGCGGCTCCATTTCTAACTACAGACCTGGAACGTGAGAACTGGGAATTTTATGATAAGACTTTACAGGGAGCACAGGAACAGCGTCCAAGAAATGAGCGCGCGCTTGCTACAGTAAACGGTACTGTAGGACAGGCTTTAGGTAAATTGTATGTTGACCAGAATTTCCCTCCGGAAGCTAAAGAAAAAGCCCAGGAAATGATTGGAAACATCATTAAAGCCTACGAAAACAGGATACAGCAACTGCCATGGATGAGCGAGGATACCAAGAAAAAAGCGCTTGAGAAATTAAGCAGTTTCAATGTAAAGGTTGGATATCCTGATAAGTGGGAAGATTACGAAGGCATGGAAATAGAAAGCCCTGAAGAGGGAGGCTCGTATTTTCAGAATATGATGAACGCCCAAAAATGGGGTGTTGCTGAGAATATGGCAGATCTTGGAGAACCTGTAGATAAATCTGAATGGTACATGCCGCCACAAACGGTAAATGCTTATTATAATCCAAGTTTTAATGAGATCGTATTCCCGGCTGCTATTTTGCAACCGCCATTTTACGATTATAAAGCCGATGCTGCTGTAAATTATGGCGGAATTGGTGCTGTAATAGGCCATGAAATTTCACATGGTTTTGATGATAGCGGCTCCCGATTTGATGCTGAAGGAAACCTGAACAACTGGTGGACAGATGAAGACCTGGAACAATTTGAAGATTTGGGAGGTGCCCTTGCTGATCAATACAGCAACATAGAAGTTCTGGACAGTGTTTACATCAACGGGAAATTTACCTTGGGTGAAAACATCGGAGACCTGGGCGGGGTTAACGCTGCTTACGACGGACTTCAGATTCATTTAAAAGAACATGGGGACCCGGGAAAAATAGACGGTTATACTCCCGAGCAACGGTTCTTCCTTTCATGGGCCACCGTTTGGCGTACCAAGATGAGGGATGAAGCCCTGAAGAACAGGATTAAAACAGATCCTCACTCTCCGGGGATGTACCGGGCTTACGTGCCACTTCAAAATATTGATGCTTTTTATGAAGCTTTTAATATTTCTGAAGGGGACCAAATGTACCTTAAACCTGAAGACCGGGTGAAAATCTGGTAATTTCAGTGTCAGCTTAAATTTAAAAAAACCGTCTCTGCTAAATTGGGACGGTTTTTTCATTCTATAGGCTCTATTCCTAAGCATTTCTTGTACATGATTCTTTTCTGATGTACTTTTACATCAAACAAAATGCAATGGCAAGACAAAGTATATCATTTACAGAACCCAATGATGAATGGTTAAAAGCTCAGGTGGACAACCAGGAGTACTCCAGTAAAAGTGAGCTAGTTAACGATTTAATTAGACAAGCCAGAAAACAGCAAGTCCAGATAGACTGGGTTAGGGCAAAACTGGAAAAAGCAGAAAATAGTGGCTTTACCAGTAGCAGTAAGGAAGAAATTATAAAAGACTCAAAGTCCTTACTTCATGGCTGAATACCGCCTGAGTAATACTGCTAAAGAAGATCTTATTAGAATTCACCATTACGGCGTCAAAAGATTTGGAATAAAACAAGCCGATAAATACCTGAATACTCTTTTTGATTATTTTGAAATAATTGCTCAACGACCATTTTCATTTGAGTCTGTCAATTTTATTAAAAAGGGATACAGACGTTGCGTTTGTGGGTCTGAAAGTATTTTTTACAGAATGAACAATAATGTTGTGGAAATAATGGTGATAGTTGGCAGACAAGACTTAAACAGCATTCTTTAATTCTAAAAATAATAGAATGCATCCTTTAAATGCTCAATTTTAGTACCTGATTTATTCTTAATAATCGCCACAATATCAAAGCGAATCTCAAGATCGAGTTCCTGCTCTTCCGCAAAATGATCCACAGCCTTAAGTAATTGCTGAATCTGTTTCTTTTTTACAAATTCCTGGGGATCTCCAAAATCGGGGGTACTCCTGGTTTTTACTTCAACTACCACGAGTTCTTTTTCGGTGCGCGCAATAATATCCACTTCCGCCTTTTGGTAAGTAAAGTTACGGGCAACAATGGTGTACCCGTTCTTTTCCAGAAACTCGGCGGCAAGATCTTCCCCGCTTTTTCCAAGCAAATTATGCTTTGCCATTTCAGTAGAATAAGAAAGGTGAAGATAAATATTATTCTACTGATTTTAAGATAATTAAAACAAATATTTTCATTGCTTTTTAAGCACCACCGCCTGTACTTTCAGATTCATATCTTTAATTTCCTGGGGAGAGGCTTTTACAATTTCATCTCCGTAAAACCTATCGGCAGGCTCGTTTTCAGGGCCAAGAAAAATATTAAGGTGGGAATTTTCCAGTTTTCCGCCGTTCCAAACCACAGCGCCACTGTAGTCCCAGCCAAAACCATAAAAAGAAACAGGCTTGCCATTTAAATTTGTTAATTCATCATATGTAGTCCCTACTTTTATACCCGAAGCTGTTTTCCATTTTCCATCTTCTGAAAACCTGATATCATAAACCCCGGAATCATCCCTCTTCCAGGTAATCACCAGTTCATCACTAGTTTCAGGATAAAGAATGGTATAAGGACGCCGCTTAGTACCTTCATCATACATCCCTTCACCTTCTTGAATGTTGGCATCGGGATAGATTTTGCCAATTTCAGATGCTGAATAATTCAGAAGATTTTCAGCAACAAATTTGTCTGACGTGCCGGAAGTTGCTTTTTTTTGTGCTGTTACAGGAAAAAAGCCCTGTAATCAGAAATAAAAACAATAATTTTTTCATAATTAGATTTTTCCGCCGGAATTATAATATTCCGACTCCTTTCAAAAAGGAATTAACCGGACTAAAATTAGAAAGTATTCCCTGACCCCAAGGGTCTTTTACAAGAATTTAACGCGTTTTATATAGCAGTTGCTTACCTTTACACGCTTAAAAATATGACGATATAAATGAATAATTCTCCAGAGAGATATACCATAACCGCCGCCCTACCCTACACTAACGGCCCCATACACATAGGCCATCTTGCAGGGGTTTATGTTCCTTCAGATATTTACGCCAGGTACTTAAGAATGCATGGCCAGGACGTGGTTTTTGTTTGCGGTAGTGATGAGCACGGAGTGCCAATCACCATTAAAGCCAAAAAAGAGGGTGTCACCCCACAAGATGTTGTGGATAAATATGACGGGGTCATCAGGAAGTCTTTTCAAGATTTTGGTATTTCTTTTGACAATTATTCGCGTACATCAGCAAAAGTGCACCATGATACTGCTTCGGAATTCTTCAAAACCATGTTCGAAAATGGCAAATTTATAGAAGAAACCACCAAACAGCTCTATGATGAAGAAGCGGGGCAATTTCTTGCCGACAGGTTTGTTATCGGAACCTGTCCAAAATGTGGAAATGAGGAAGCCTACGGAGACCAATGCGAAAGCTGCGGAACATCCCTGAATGCAACAGACCTTATCAATCCAAAATCGGCTATTACCGGTGCCACTCCAACTTTAAAAGAAACAAAGCACTGGTTTTTACCTTTAGACCAATATGAAAACTGGCTGAAGGAATGGATTCTTGAAGGCCATAAAGCCGACTGGAAAACGAACGTTTACGGCCAGGTGAAATCCTGGATCGATGACGGCCTGCGTGCCCGTGCCGTAACCCGTGACCTGGATTGGGGAATTCCCGTGCCCGTGGAAGGAGCCGAAGGCAAGGTACTTTATGTATGGTTTGATGCGCCAATTGGCTATATTTCTTCTACCAAAGAATGGGCAGAGAGAGAAGGAAAAAACTGGGAACCTTACTGGAAAGATGAAAACACGAAACTGGTACACTTTATAGGAAAGGATAATATTGTTTTTCATTGCATCATTTTCCCGACCATGCTCAAGGCGCACGGCGATTTTATTTTACCTGACAACGTGCCTGCCAATGAATTTTTGAACCTGGAAGGCAAAAAGCTTTCCACCTCAAAAAACTGGGCGGTTTGGCTGCATGAATACCTTGAAGATTTTCCAAATCAGCAGGACGTGTTGCGTTATGTCCTGACCGCCAATGCGCCGGAAGCGAAGGATAACGATTTTACCTGGAAGGATTTCCAGGCTCGAAACAACAATGAACTGGTGGCCATATTTGGCAATTTCATCAATCGCGTGGTGGTTTTGACCAATAAATATTACGGCGGAATTGTTCCTGAGCCAAATGAATATTCTGAAGTTGACGAAGCTACGATTGCCGAACTGAAGGCCTATCCTTCTGTAATTGCCAGTTCTATTGAAAAATACCGTTTTCGTGAAGCACAGGGGGAACTGATGAACCTGGCCCGCCTTGGGAACAAATATCTTGCCGACGAAGAACCGTGGAAGCTTATTAAAACCGATGAAGAACGGGTAAAAACCATTATGTATGTGGCCTTACAAATCGCTTCAGCACTTTCTACCTTAAGTGAGCCATTTTTGCCATTTACTTCAGCAAAACTTCGTGAAATATTAAAAATTACAGAAGCACCCGTGGCTAATGGCGAAGAAGCGGAATGGGACCGGATTGCCACCAAAAAATCCCTGCTGGAAGCGGGGCACCAAATAGGAAAAGCGGAATTGCTATTCAGCAAAATAGAAGATTCAGAAATAGAAAAACAATTAGCAAAATTGGAAGCGACAAAATCCCTTAACGAAGCCGAAAATAAGAAAGTGGAGCCACAGAAGGATATTGCCACTTTTGAAGATTTCACCAAAATGGACCTTAGGGTGGGAACCATTCTCGAAGCCCATAAGATGCCTAAAACCAAAAAACTGATGGTGATAAAAGTAGACACCGGCCTGGACAAAAGAACGGTAGTTTCCGGTATTGCCGAGCATTTTAAAGCCGAAGAAATCATTGGCAAGAAAGTAACAGTTTTAGCCAACCTCGCCCCCAGGAAATTGCGTGGCGTAGAAAGTGAAGGCATGATTTTAATGACTGAAAACGCTGAAGGGAAACTGGTTTTTGTAAATCCTGATGAAGCCGGGGTGGAAAATGGAGCTACGATAAATTAGTTCTCGACTGCGCTCGAACTGACGAACCTCGACTGGGCCCGAATTAAAAAACTTGATTTCATTTGAAAATGACAAACTGGAAAGTTCTCGAAATGCCAACAAATGCATGCGGGCTCACAGAAACAAATGTGTTGAAACTGACTTAATAGGACAACTTTCTTTTTCCTATATTTAATTCACTAATAGCAGTAATGTCTCCCCGAGCGCAGTCGAGGGGTCTGTTATTCAATGAGCCAAATATGAAATTGTATTATGTCTATATTGTCGAGTGCAGTGATAAATTGCTCTATACCGGAATAACCAATAATATTACAAGAAGGCTGGCAGAACATAATTCAGCTCTCAATCAAAATAGTTATACGTACAAGAGAAGACCTGTGCAGTTAATATTTCATCAAGAATTCAATGATGTAAATCAGGCAATTTATTTTGAAAAGAAGATAAAGAAATGGAGTGCACAAAAGAAAAGGGCACTTGCAAAGAACGATTTTGACATGTTACAGATATTAGCCGAATGTAGGAATGCTACCCATTTTAAATATAAGCCCGGAGATGATTAGTTCTCGACTGCGCCCGAACTGACAAAATCGACTGCGCTCGAACTGATAAAATCGACTGTATTTGAAATAGCAGAAACTAAATCTTAAATTCTCTCAAGTAAATTCCTATGTCTCCCCGAGCGCAGTCGAGGGATTGATTTAAACTAAAATCTTCTAATTTAGATTTTAAAGTTTTAAACAAATTAATGCTCAAAATAGCCTATCACCCCATCTACAAACACCCTTTGCCGGAAGGACACCGTTTCCCGATGGAAAAATATGAGCTATTGCCAAAACAACTCCTTCATGAAGGCACCTGTACGGAAGAAAATTTCTTTCAACCCCGAATTCCGCAGGAAGAATATATTCTTGCCGTTCATGATAAAGATTATTATTTCCGGTTAAAGAACCAGGAACTGAGTCCCCGCGAAGTAAGAAAAACCGGGTTCCCGCTTTCAAAAGCATTATACGAAAGAGAAATCACCATTGCAGACGGCACGATGAAATGTTGCCATTTTGCCCTGGACCACGGAATTTCCTTCAACATCGCCGGCGGCACTCATCATGCTTATTCCAACCGCGGGGAAGCCTTTTGCCTCCTAAACGACCAGGCCATCGCCGCACGTTATCTTCAGAAAAAAGGTTTAGCTAAAAAAATCCTCATTGTTGACCTGGACGTACACCAGGGAAACGGTACTGCCGAAATTTTTGAAAATGACGACTCTGTTTTTACCTTTTCCATGCACGGCAAAGGCAATTATCCCTTCAAAAAGGAGAAATCTGATCTTGATATTGAAGTTCCCGACGGCACAGGTGATGAAGAGTATCTAAAAATTTTAAAAAGTACATTGCCCAATCTTATTGAACAGCAAAAGCCGGACTTCATCTTTTACCTCAGCGGCGTTGATATTCTGGAAAGTGACAAACTGGGAAAACTTTCCTGCAGTATTGAAGGCTGCAAAGAACGGGACCGATATGTGCTACAAACCTGCCACGATCTACATATTCCCATACAATGCAGCATGGGCGGAGGCTATTCTCCCGATATTAGAATTATCCTGGAAGCGCACGCCAATACTTACCGGCAGGCGCAGGAGATTTATTTTTAGTTGGGAGATTCCAGCAATAAGAGTGAAATTCCTGCTGTTATATTACTAAAGAAGCTTAACTTTAAAAGCTCAATTTCAGCAAAAGCAAAGACAAAATGAATTTCATTAAAATTTTCACCTTTTTACTGGTAGTATCTTTTTCCTCTTTGTCGGTTTCAGCCCAGGAAGTA
The DNA here is from genome assembly GCF_031846485.1 of Autumnicola tepida. Lineage (NCBI taxonomy): Bacteria > Pseudomonadati > Bacteroidota > Flavobacteriia > Flavobacteriales > Flavobacteriaceae > Autumnicola > Autumnicola tepida. The sequence goes on along the minus strand of NZ_JAVRHQ010000021.1, from coordinate 30,694 downwards.
TCTTCAGAAAAAGCTTCCGCCGAAATAAGATTAAACCAGGTGGGGTTTTATCCTGAAGGTCCAAAAACCGCTATTGTTGTAGACACCAATGCTGAAAATTTTTCAATACAAACCAAAGGGAACCGTGAGGAAGTATTTTCGGGTAAACTAAGCAGTGCCAAAAAGTGGCCGCATAGTGGCGAACTTGTAAAGCAGGCCGATTTTAGTTCCTTCAGCTCACCTGGAAATTATGTGTTGTATGTTCCGGGCACTGGTTATAGTCATCCTTTTAAAATTGAACAAAACGTACATCTGGCTCCCGCGAAAGCCAGTTTAAAAGCCTTTTATTTTCAAAGGGCTTCTACCGCGCTGCCGGAAGAATATGCGGGACAATGGGCAAGAAAAGCGGGACATCCAGATGATAAGGTGAAAATTCATAATTCAGCCGCAACAAAAAACCTGCCGGCAGGCTCCACAATATCCAGCCCCAAAGGCTGGTACGATGCCGGGGATTATGGAAAATACGTGGTAAACAGCGGGATCACCATGGCGACTCTTTTTTCCCTTTACGAAGATTTCCCCCAGTATATGAAAAACCTGGAGCTCAACATTCCTGAAAACAACAATACTATTCCTGATATTCTTGATGAAACCCTGTGGAATCTACGTTGGATGATGAGCATGCAGCATGAAGATGGCGGCGTGTATCATAAACTAACCAGCGCAAATTTTCATCCCATGTCCATTCCTTCTGAAGCAAAACTGCAGCGTTGGGTAGTGCAAAAAAGCACAGCAGCCACGCTGGATTTTGCTGCCGTTACCGCGCAGGCTTCCAGGATTTTTAATGAATATAAGGAAGAGCTGCCTGGACTTTCTGATTCTCTTTTGGTGATGAGCAAAAATGCCTACCAATGGGCTAAAGAACATCCTGAGCAATATTATAATCAGCGTGAACTTAAAGATCCGGCTGTAAGCACAGGCGCTTATGGGGATGGCAATGTTGAAGATGAATTTCAATGGGCGGCGACAGAACTTTTCATCACCACCGGAAATAAAAAATATTATGAGGAAGCTTCAATAGAAGAAGATTTAGATTCCTTTCAAATTCCCTCCTGGCCTAATGTTAATACCCTGGCACTTTATTCCCTGCTCAGGAACCAGGAGAAATATCAAGGTGAAAATATAGTAAATATTGATGCCATTGAGAGGCGTGTGTTAGCAATGGCAGACGAATTAGCAGAGTACTCCCAAACTTCGGCATACGCCGCTCCTATGGGGGTAAAAGATTCCGACTTTGCCTGGGGAAGTAATTCTCAGGCAGCCAACCAGGGCATCCTTCTTATAAACGCCTACAGCCTCACAAAAAATAAAAAATATCTTGATGCCGCAATTGCTAACCTGGATTACCTGCTGGGTAGAAACGCCACCGGCTATTCTTTCTTAACCGGTTACGGGGAAAAATCAACTAAACATCCGCACCACCGGCCATCAGAAGCAGATGGCATTGAAGATCCTGTTCCGGGATTGCTGGCAGGAGGGCCAAATCCAGGCCAGCAGGACAAAGGCGGCTGTGAGAATTTATATACTGAAAAGCATCAATATCCCGCCACATCTTACATAGATGAAAGCTGCAGTTATGCCAGTAATGAGATTGCCATAAACTGGAACGCGCCCTTTGTATATTTAGCCAATGCTATTGAAGCTCTAAGGTAAAAGCAGGGATTTTCCAATTTCTCAGAATCTTCTAACGAGACTTTCTTTCAATTTTTAATAAGAAAGATCATCTATTTCTCTTTCATAATTGAAAAAGTTATCAATATTTAACAATAATATTATATATTAGATAAAAATATTGCTTCTTTAAAATGAACAACAGCAGGAATGCCCATAGTTATTGGAGGAAAAACAAAAAGTACCTGCTTATTCTTTTAAGTATTTGGTTCATTGTTTCTTTTGGTGCAGGAATCCTTTTTAAAGATTACCTGAATAATTTTCACCTGGGAGGCTTTAAACTCGGTTTTTGGTTTGCGCAACAGGGTTCTATCTACGTGTTTGTCATTTTGATATTTGTATACGTGAGATTGATGAATTCCCTTGACAAAAAATTTGGCTACAGTGAAGATGATACCAATTAAATCCATTCAATTTATTCTTGGCTTATGAGCATTCAGGTCTGGACCTGGCTGCTGGTCGGGATTAGTTTTGCACTGTATTTTGGAATTGCTATCTGGGCACGTGCGGGATCTACCAAAGAGTTTTATGTTGCCGGCGGCGGAGTTTCCCCTCTGGCCAATGGTATGGCCACCGCTGCCGACCGGATGAGCGCGGCTTCTTTTATCTCCATGGCCGGTATCATCTCCTTTAGCGGCTACGATGGTTCAGTTTATCTTATGGGCTGGACCGGCGGATATGTGTTGCTGGCATTATTACTTGCTCCATATCTACGGAAGTTTGGCAAATTTACCGTTCCGGATTTTATAGGAGACCGGTATTACTCCAATACCGCCAGGACAGTTGCCATAATTTGCGCCCTCATTGTTTCTTTTACATACGTGGCGGGGCAAATGCGCGGGGTTGGAATTGTATTTTCACAATTTCTGCAGGTAGATATTACCATGGGAGTAGTCATAGGAATGGTGGTTGTGCTGATCTTTGCTTTTTTAGGCGGAATGAAAGGCATTACTTATACCCAGGTAGCACAATATTGTGTTCTGATCTTTGCCTTTATGGTGCCAGCTATTTTTATTTCTATCCAGATGACGGGCAATCCCCTGCCTCAAATAGGCATGGGTGGGAGGGTTGAAGACGGTACTTTTCTTCTGGAAAAACTGGACAACTTGCATACACAGCTCGGGTTTACCGAATACACCTCCGGCACAAAATCTACCTGGGATGTTTTTGCCATTACTCTGGCCTTGATGGCAGGAACTTCGGGTCTACCGCATGTAATTGTAAGGTTCTTTACCGTGCCTAAAGTGCGGGATGCCAGGAAATCTGCAGGCTGGGCATTGTTGCTTATCGCCATTCTTTATACCACTGCCCCGGCGGTTGCCGTTTTTGCGCGTACCAACCTTATCGAAACGGTTAGTGAAACTCCCTACGAACAGATGCCGGAATGGTTTAAAAACTGGGAAAATACCGGCCTTATCGCATGGACTGATAAAAACAATGATGGAAAAATCCAGTATGTAGCTGGCGAAGCAGTGGAAGAGAAACCAAAATACACTGAAGAACGTGGCGCTTATGGGCAAAGACTGGTAAGCAATCCTACTAATGATGAAAACGAGCTTTATGTAGATCGTGACATTATGGTACTGGCAAATCCTGAAATTGCCCAACTTCCAAACTGGGTCATTGGATTAGTGGCCGCGGGAGGATTAGCCGCTGCCTTATCTACTGCCGCAGGACTTTTACTGGTGATTTCCACATCTATTTCCCATGATTTGCTGAAAAAACAATTAAAACCAGACATTAACGATAAACAGGAACTCTTAGCCGCAAGAATAAGCATTTTTGTTGCCGTTCTTATTGCAGGCCTTTTCGGGATTTATCCGCCAGGCTTTGTTGCCGCCGTAGTGGCATTGGCTTTTGGGCTTGCTGCGGCCTCCTTTTTTCCAGCTATTGTTTTAGGCATTTTTGATAAAAGAATGAATAAGGAAGGAGCGGTGGCCGGAATGGTAGTAGGCATTTCTATAATGCTTTTTTATATGATCCGTTTTAAAACGGGACTGTGGGGCATACTGGAACCTTTGCCTTCATCAGAATGGTGGTTCGGGATTTCTCCCGAAGGTTTTGGCGCTATAGCTATGTTTTTGAACATAGCAGTTTCATTAATTATTTCCAGGTTTACCGCAGCGCCTCCTGAAGAGGTTCAGGAAATTGTAGAAAATATTCGAATTCCCGGCGGTGCTGGGAAAGCCATTGATCATTAAAGCGACAAAAAAGATATTATTGATCAATTTTGTACAAAAACATACAACAGTATAATTTTCTGACGTATTGTTTTAACACGAAATTTTTATTTTTGATGCTTTTTAAATGCCCCAAAAATGAACGAAGAAGAACGCCTGCAGGAATTACTGGATTATAAGATTTTAGATACTGAACCCGATTCTGATCTTGACGAACTTGTGGAGATTGCTTCTGCAATCTGTGACACTCCTATCTCTCTTATTACACTTATAGATGATAAACGCCAATGGTTTAAGGCCAAAAAAGGTATTGAAGTAGAAGAAACCGATCGAAATGATGCATTTTGCAGATACAGTTTCGATAAACCCCACGAAGTATTAGTAGTGGAAGATTCTTTGAAAGATAATAGATTTAATACTAATCCCCTTGTTTTAGGAGATCCTAATATAAGATTTTATGCCGGGGCTCCTTTAATTACTCCTAAGGGGAATGTGATGGGAAATCTTTGTATTCTGGATAAACAACCGAGGAAAATCACCCGTTCCCAGCAAAGAGCGCTACAGTTATTAGCTAAGAAAACAATGGACAACCTCAATAACAGAAAGAAAGTCCTTGAGCAGGATAAAACTATTGAGGCTAATATTTCCCGTTTAAAAAAACTTACCAATCAGGCCCCTGGCACTATTTATCAGTTTGAAATGAGTCCCCAAGGCCACTACCGTTTTACCTTTATAAGCGAGGGAATACATGAGGTTCACCCCATTTTAGCCCCGGATATTCTAAAAAGTGATGCTAACAAAATCTTTGAAGCAGTACATCCGGCAGACCTTGACTTTGTTTTGGAAAGCATTAGAATTTCAGCGGAAGAACTTAGCTTGTGGGACATTGAATTTCGTGTGTTACTGGACGGCAGGACATCCTGGCAAAGAGGAATTTCCCGTCCTGAAAAACTTGTGGACGGTACAATTGTCTGGTACGGCATGTTCCAAAACATAAACAGGATCAAAGAATATGAGCAGGCACTGGAACAAATTTCCTTTGACATCTCCCACATATTAAGAAGGCCAATCACCACCATTCAGGGCCTTACAGATATCATTCAACAGGAAAAACTGGACGAAAAAGCCTTCAAAAAATATTCAGCCTTAATTAAAGAGGTTTCTGAAGAACTGGACGTTTTTACCCGCCGGTTACATACCACCTATGCCGAAAAGCATAAAAGGATCGGCCGCCGCTAAATTCTGGCACTCTCTATTTTTTTAGTAACCATGGCCGCTATTTGATTTTCAATAATAATTTCTTCAGGCACACATTAGCCTATACCTAAAGGTTCAGTACTGCAAATGCGAAAAAGCAGCTCGAAAACAAATGCGGGAATTCCTGAAAAATTCTCCGGCTTCTTCAGGAAAGGCAGGCAAAAAGCCTTTCCTCCAGGAACGGGTTCAGGAGGAAAAGCTTTCCATTATCATAGAAACACATTTTTTGTAACCGATTTACTTTCCAAGTAAGAGCAGTTCCCTGCAAATTACTTCAGTAATATAGCGTTTTTGCCCTTCCTTATCCTCATAACTTCTGCTGGTTAATTTCCCTTCTATGCCAACTTCTTTCCCTTTGGGAACAAAGTTTTCAACAAGTTCGGCGGTCTTGCCCCAGGCCACTATATTGTGCCATTGGGTATCGGTAATTTTTTCCCCTTTGGCGTTTTTGTAACTTTCGTTAGTAGCGATAGAAAATTTTGCCAGTTTCTTTCCGGATTCCAGGTTTACGATTTCAGGATCATTACCTACATTGCCAATCAATTGTACTTTGTTTCTTAGAGTGCTCATAACTATAGAATTTATTGCAGCTGAAAATCATTAGTTCATTTCAACGAGACAAACATAAAGCAGTACTTTGGCAGTATTCGTCTGGTAATTATTTGTTTACGTTTATATCCGTTTATAAACGTTTAAGGAATAGAATATTTCTACAAGAATGGGTTAAGTCGCTAATTTATCGTGCTTGGAACTTCTAATCTTTTAAGTTAGTATCGTGAAATAGATTAAACTATATATAATGGAGAATGATGTTTAAATAGGAAAATGAAAATGCCTGTGAAGTTCCCATTGTTGATTACCATTAATCCTAAAAAAAGATATAAAGATGGAAAAAGTAGAAAATACATCCTGGAGAAGTTTTAAAAGAAGAGTTTTTAGATCCAATGGAAATTACTGCATACAGACTTTCCAAAGAAACTTTTATTCCGCAGACAAGGATAAGTGAAATCATAAAAAAGAAAAGAAGAATAACTGCAGATACAGCTCTTCGACTTTCAAAATATTTTGGTACAACTGCAAAGTTTTGGTTAGGATTACAAGATGACTATGATTTAGAAGAAGAAAAATCCTTAAAAGAGGAAGAGTTCAACAACATAAAACCCTTACAAAACAAACCAGCCTAACAGCGGTTCATCACTAATTACCGGGTTGTAGAAAAAGTGTATTTTTAAGATCAGGAAAGAAACCGGTTAAGCCGGAAAGTCCGCATCCCTAATCCCACAGCAAACAGGCTATCAAACATCCTAAAAACAAATTTTGCTTTAGCTCTTTCGGCTTTACAGCCATGCTTCTGAATCCTAAATTTTATTATCTTCCTGTTTTGACCAATTAAGATGAAAACCAAGAAAACCTTTTTACTTTTCCTGAAGCTGATATTGCTTACTTCAGCTTATAACCTTAGCGCACAAAAGATCCGTACACAAACAGATACTATTGGATTTGCCCAATACAAGTGGCAAATGGACAGTATTTTTTCCCGTATGGCTGATGATGATAAGCTTCAGACGGATGAAATCTACAAAGCAGTAATTTCCCCACATGACGATTACTCCTATGCGGCGGGATTATATAATAAAACACTTGCAGGCATAAAAGCCAATACCATTATTTTGGTTGGGGTGGCACATAAAGCCCGTAATTTCGACCTTCAGGATAAAATAATTTTCGGCTCTTACCAAAAATGGAAAAGCCCTTATGGAAACATTGAAGTTTCACCAATTCGGGAAAAATTAATTCAAAAATTGCCTCCACAGGATTTTATGGTTCATGACAGTATGATACAAACCGAACATGCCCTGGAGGCCATTACGCCTTTCCTCAGCAAAAATAATCCTGACATAGAAATAGTCCCTCTGCTGGTGCCTTATATGAAATACAGTGATATGCGGCAATTTGCCGGAGACCTGGCAGGCGCGCTATATCAAATTATGCAGGAAGAAAATTTGCAGTACGGGAAAGACGTCGCGGTGGTGATTTCTACAGATGCCATACATTATGGAGATGAGGACTGGGGAGGAAGTAACCTTGCTCGCTACGGAACAGATAGTTTGGGAACTGCAAAAGCCAGGCAAAAGGATCTTGATATTAGCAAAGAACTTCTTAGCGGAACAATCGATAATGAAAAAATAAAAGATTTCACCAAAGCCACTGTTCAGGAAAAAAATTATAAAGAATACAAATGGACCTGGTGCGGACGGTATTCTGTACCCTTTGGATTACTTCTGGCTAATAACCTCAACCTGCTCCTCGATGGAAATCCGCTATACGGAAAGAAAATAGATTACCGAAGCAGTATTCACAATCCTCATATAGAAGTTAAAGATATAGGTATGGGAACCACCGCACCGGCCAATACACACCATTGGGTAGGTTATGTGGGAATGGCGTACGAATAAAATTAGCACATATGCACGCAGAAGTAATTAAGCTGAAATGGAAAAACTACTGATTTTTGACCTGGACAACACTATTTTTCCTTCGGCCAGTATTCCTAAAGAAAAAGTACGGGAACTATTGAATATTTTTGCTGAAACCGCCGCCTGCTATTATTCTGAAGAAACCACCAGCAAAATCCTGGAAGAATTAAAAAGAAATTCATTCGTTTCGGTTTTTGAAAAATTTAATGTAAGCACAGAAGTCAAAGAAGCGTTTGCCTCTAATTTCAGGAAAAGTACTTTTCAGCTAAAGCTGGAAAGCTTTGATGATTTTCAGCTTGTAAACAATCTCCCTCATGAAAAAATTTTGGTTTCAGAGGGGTTTAAAGAACTTCAGGAAGCAAAGATCCGCGCCCTGAAGCTGGAAACAATATTTTCTGAAATACATATAAGCAACACATTATACGCCTCAAGGCCTTCCAAAAAAGATATCCTGAAAGAAGTTCTTCACAACAAGAAAATAAAACCTCAAGACATGTATGTTATTGGCGACAAAGCAGAAGCGGAATTAAAGGCGGGATACCAGTTGGGAATGACTACCATACAGGTCGCGAAATTAAACCAGCCCAGGAGCAAATTTGCCAATTTTTATATCGAAGATTTCTCTGCCCTGGAAACTCTTTTAGAATAAAACGGAAAATAAATTAAGTTGGTTTTTCTATTAAGGAATAACCATAGATATTTGCATTTTTCACAAGTAACATGGAAACCAAAAAGAAGCAACGCATTTCCCTTAGTATATATTTTTTCCTGGCGGGCTTCTGTTTTTCCACCTGGGCCTCACGGATACCTACAATAAAGACCCTTTTTGATTTTAACGAAGCAGAACTGGGCAGTTTGCTTTTGGCCATGCCGGTGAGCAGCCTTATAGGTTTACCCGTTTCCGGCTGGCTGGTTTCAAGGTTTAACAGCCGCGGACCTTTAGCAATTGCTTCTGTTTTTTTTGCATTGGCTTTATATTTAATTGGAACCTCAGGTAATTTAGTGCTCCTTATTATTTCTATCTGCGTTTTTTCTTTTTGCATGAGGATCCTAAACATTGCTATGAATACGCAGGCAGTGACATTGCAGAACAATTTTGGAAAGAAAATCAACGGCTCTTTTCATGGTTTATGGAGCACCGGCGGATTAACCGGAGTGGGATTTTCCACCCTTATGCTGAAGTTGAATATCTCAATGCCGCAACATCTTTTAATAGTAGCCATACTCACCTTAATTCTGGCAATTGCTGCCTATCCTTTTTTATTGGAGAATGACCGTGCACCAGGGGGAAATAAATTAAAACTGGGAAAACCTGATAAATTCATTTTATATCTGGGACTCCTGGTATTTTTCGCTGCTTTATGTGAAGGGGGTATGTTTGACTGGAGTGGTGTTTATTTTAAAGAAGTTATTGGGGAAGAAATTTTTACTTTAGGCTACTTCATCTTTATGATCTTTATGGCGCTCTCCAGGTTTTTCTCAGACTTTATTATTGAGAAAATCGGCATGGAAAGAACATACATTATCAGCTCCCTGCTTGTGGCGTTGGGAATATTAACCGTTGTGATTTTTCCCTACTTCTGGCCCGCCATTATTGGCTTTAGCATGGTAGGCCTTGGAGTGGCCGCAATTATACCCATGACTTTTACCCTGGCGGGAACTTCTCCAAAATATTCTGCGGGAATGGCCATTTCTATTATTGCAACTTATGGAATTGTGGGAATGTTACTGGGACCACCTTTAATTGGCTATTTGGCCGATGCCTTCAGTTTAAAGTTATCGTTTCTGCTATTCATCTTTACCGGTTTAATGTTGATCCCGGTTTCTCAATTGTTTTTCAGATATAAGAAGAACCTTGAAAATAATGTATAGCCGCTATTCCCATGGAATAGCGGCGGCTATCCCTGACAGTTTTTTCAAAAATTACCAGCATTTACGAAACCGATTGCGTAAATTAGAGTCCTGATTAGATAATTTATAACTCTATTTAAAAGTTCCCATGAAGCAAAATTATTTTCCATCTGCTGAAAAATTTAAGTTACTCTCACCAATACGCTTTCAGAAATTTGCTCTCTCCATCATAATTAGCATTGTCTTTGGTACTTCTGTTTTTGCGCAAGACACCCGCCTTAGCCTTAATGAGAAGGAATATTTTGAAGCTCCCGGAGTAAATATTCTGGCATTTAGCAACTGGTATAACGGGCTTTTTAGTGATTCCAAAATCAGCGGGATAGAGATTATTCACCATGGCGAACGTACTGCTACTAACGGAGATGTGCGATTGCACGCAACCCCCGAACAATGGGACGCTATACCAACTTTTACAGAACGTAAAGTAGATAAAGCTACCGGCCGTGTAGACACTTATCAATCTTACCCTGACTACGATTTTAATTACATGATTCGGGCAGAAGCTAAAAATGACGGGGTACTCCTAAGCGTGCATCTTGAAAATCCTTTACCTGAAGACCTGGTAGGGAAAGCCGGTTTTAACCTGGAATTTGTTCCTTCTGCCTATTGGGAGAAAACTTATTTTATGGATAATAAAAGTGGCCTTTTCCCGATGTATCCCAGTAGTGACATGGAGCGGAATGCTTTTGGAAATACAGCGCCTAAGCCATTTGCCAAAGGCAATAAACTTGTACTTGGACCGGGAGATCCTGAACGCCGGGTAACAATTACTTCAGAAAATCTTCCGCTTATGCTTCATGACGGGCGCGATAAGGCTCAGAATGGATGGTATGTGGTACGTAGTCTTTTACCGGCAGGAAAAACAGGAAAAGTACTGGAATGGTTTGTTGCTCCAAATGCCATTCCCAACTGGACACGCAAGCCAGTGATTACCCATTCGCAGGTAGGTTATCATCCGGCGCAAAATAAAGTAGCGGTTATAGAACTGGATGATAATGCAATTCCCGAAAAAACCGCAACTCTGAAGAAGATAACCCCTTCGGGAAAAGAGGTTGACGTGAAAAATGGAAGCTTGCAGGATTGGGGTAAATATACCCGGTACAATTATACGACTTTTGATTTTTCAGAAGTAAAAGAGCCGGGAACTTATGTAATTGAATATGGAAAAGAGACTTCTACGCCGTTTAGAATAGCCGAAGATGTTTATGACGAAGCCTGGCATCCTACCAACGATATTTATTTCCCTGTTCAAATGGACCATATGCTTGTTAATGAAGCTTACCGAGTGTGGCACGGAGCTTCCCATCTTGATGATGCCTTGCAGGCGCCTGTAGATCATGAACATTTTGACCTTTACGCGCAAGGCCCCACCACAGATACACCCTATGAACCCGGTGAACATATTCCCGGCCTTAATATAGGAGGATGGTACGATGCGGGAGATTACGATATCAGGACGCAAACCCAGTATGATGTGGTTTTAAACCTTGTTCATGCTTATGAAGATTTTAATCTTGACCGTGATCAAACCCTGGTAGATTATGATTCTAAATATGTAGATCTCCATACCCCAGATGGAAAACCCGATGTACTTCAGCAAGTTGAACACGGTACCCTGGCACTTATTGCACAACATCGCGCAGTGGGCCACGCCATTCCGGGAATAATTGTTCCGGATATTTCGCAGTACACTCATCTTGGAGACGGACTTACAATGACCGATAACCTAATTTATGATGAATCTATGGATTCGCTGGAATCCAATGGTTATAAAAGCGGAAAATTTGATGACCGATGGGCCTTTACCAGTAAATCTACAGCTTTAAATTATGGATCCATCGCCGCGCTCGCTGCAGCAAGCAGGATTTTGAGCGGGTATAATGATACTCTTTCTATCGAGTCATTAGATACTGCGGAAAAAGTATGGAAGGAAGAACATTCTAAAGAACCAGATCTTTTTCATCATGGAAATACTACCGGCGGAAACCTTGAAGATGAAGAAATAAAAGCGGCGGTAGAGCTTCTTTTAGCTACAAAAGATCAGGAATATGCCGATAGACTAAAGGAATTATGGCCTGTAATTGACAGCAATTTTGCCTCCCATGCCGGTTTAGCCATAAAAGCATTGCCTTTTATGGATAGTACATTCAAAGAAAAATTAAGAGCTAGAACAGAAGCATATAAAACCGAACTCGATTCTTTTTCTGCTGAAAATCCCTTTGGGGTACCTATTGGCCGTGGAGGATGGGCAGGTAACGGTCAGATAATCAGCTTCGCGTTGAATAATTATTTGTTGCATACTGCTTTTCCCGAACTCATTGATAAAGAATATGTATTCAAGGGCCTGAATTATATTTACGGCACTCATCCAGATTCCTCAATTTCATTTGTCTCCGGTGTGGGAACAAAATCCAAGAAGGTGGCTTATGGAATGAATCGCGCCGACTTCTCATTTATCGCAGGGGGAATTGTTCCCGGAGTTTTGATCCTGAAACCTGATTTTCCTGAAAACCGGGAAGACTGGCCGTTTTTATGGGGAGAAAATGAATATGTAATAAATGTTGGAGCCAGGTATATTTACCTGGTAAACGCTGTAAAATCTTTGCTCGATGAATAAATCATTTTTAATACTGCTCTTTTCAATAGCCACCAGCACCACTGGTTTGGCACAGTTTTCTCAAAAAGACAGGGATAGCATCAATAAATTAAGTTATGAAGACCATCAGCTGATGATGCAAAAGCTGGGAATTGAAAGTTTACGCCCCGGGCCTTCAGGAAATCCCAATGATCCCAATGCCGCAAATGCCGATGAATCCAAAGCTTCTCCTTACGACAGCCTGCCAGATCCACTAACTTTTAAAGATGGTTCTAAAGTAACTTCTGCTGAAGATTGGAAAAAAAGAAGAGCTGAAATAAAAGAAGATTTTGACCGCGAGATCTATGGCCGGGTACCGGAAAATGTTCCCGAAGTCACCTGGATAGTGGTAAATGAAACAGATTCCGTAATAGGAAATATCCCTGTTAATATAAAAAAATTAAAAGGCGAAGTTGATAATTCTGCATACCCCGAAATTGAAGTAAATATTGACCTCAAACTTACCACACCAAAAAAACCTGAAAAACCTGTTCCCGTAATGATGGAATTTGGATGGAACTGGCCGGCAAATTTTAAAAGACCGGAAACCGAAGGTACACCATGGCAGGAACAGCTTCTGGAAAAAGGCTGGGGTTACGCAATTTTAATTCCCACAAGCTACCAGGCAGATAATGGTGCCGGCCTTAGGCAGGGAATAATTGGTTTAGTAAATAAAGGTGAACCAAGAAAAGTTGATGACTGGGGCACGCTGCGCGCATGGGCCTGGGGCGCCAGCCGTTCCCTGGATTATTTTGAGGCCAATCCCGATGTGGATGCTAAAAAAGTAGGTATTGAAGGTTTGTCCCGCTACGGGAAAGCCGCTATTGTAGCAATGGCGTATGAACCAAGGTTCGCTATCGGTTTTATTGGTTCCTCCGGCGCAGGAGGAACAAAAATCCTGAGAAGGGAATATGGAGAACAAGTAGAAAATTTAGCTTCTTCAGGAGAATATCATTGGTTTGCACCAAATTTTATTAAATATGCGGGGCCCTTGACCCCGAACGATCTTCCTGTTGACGCCCATGAACTAATAGCCATGGCCGCACCACGGCCGGTTTTTATAAGTTCCGGCGACCCTGATGTTGAAGGTAAATGGATAGATGCAAAAGGCATGTTTTTAGGCGGGCTTCATGCGGGTCCTGTTTATGAACTATTAGGAAAAAAAGGCCTTGGCACTTCAACTTATCCCGAAGGTCATGAAGCCATTACAGAAGGGGAAATTGCTTTCCGGAAGCATAAAGGAGGCCATACTGTAATCCCTAACTGGCCCTATTTTATTGAATATGCTGAAAAATATCTGGAATAACACAGAAAAATTCAGAAGTGAACAGGTTTTTAGAAACTATTCACTTCTGAAAATTTTAATTTATATTCTGGTAATAATCCTGAAGTATATAAAAGGCTTTTTTCTTTTCCCCGGTTTCAGAAATAATTCCTTTCCTATTCCAGAAATTCTGATAAACCGGATGGTTTCTTCTTGGCGATTTAAAATCTACAAGTATCCAGGGAGTCATTCCCCTGAGGCCATCTATTTTATCGAGCATTTTTAGCTGTTGTTCATATAGGTATTCCTGATGCTCCTCACTCCACATCGTGGTTTTATCTGCATGAAAACCTCCCAGTGCCCCACCTCCAAACTCAGTTATTACCACAGGTTTATTGAATTTAATATCAAATGTATATTGAGATATATTTTCCGGTTCTCCCCAATACCATCCTGCGTATTCATTGAAACTTGCCAAATCCAGTTTTTCACCCAAAGGATCGTTTACAACAGCCACATTGCCTTCTGTTTCCACCTCCAGTGCAGCAGCGATTAACCGGGTGTCATCAAGCTGCCTTGCTCTAGCGATTAATTTTTCCATAAAATCATTGCGGGCTTCTGTAACCGGGGTTTCATTTCCCACAGACCAAATAATAATGCTTGCCCTGTTCTTGTCCCTTAGGATTCCAGAGGCCAGTTGATTTTCAGCATTTTCATAAGTTTCCATGTTTTCCCAGGATATGGTCCAGTACACGGGAATTTCTGCCCATACCATAAGGCCCATTTCATCTGCCAGCCGAAGCATTTTCTCATTGTGGGTATAATGTGCCAGCCGAACAAAATTACAACCAAGTTCTTTAGCCCAGCTCAACATCATTCTCATATCACCTTCATTCCGTAAACGTCCTTCTACAAATGGATTTTCATCGTGTATAGAAATTCCTTTTAGGAAAATTGAATTATCATTCAACAGAATATCCTGGCCTTTTGTTTCTATTGTTCTAAAACCAATCTGATCCTTAATTTCATCCTTTTCAGTAGATATTTTAACTTCATATAATTTTGGGTTCTTTGGCGACCAGTAATCCACATTCTTCACCGAGATATCAAAATTGGCCTTCCCTGAATTGTTTACACTGATGGTCTTAGAAATTTTAAGTTCCGGAATTTCAACTTTAATTTGTCCTTGTTTTTGATTGCCATCCAGTTGAACAAATCCTGAAATCATTTTCATATCATTATTTGCCAGCTGTACCTTGTAATCGTGTATAAAAGTTTCAGGAGTAATGATTAAATCTACGTCCCGGGTTATTCCGCCGTAATTCCACCAATCGGTATTTACGGTTGGAACCTCATCTTTTTTGCGGGAATTGTCCACCATCAGCACCACGTCATTCTTACCGTTTTTCAATTCACCAGTCACTTCAAATTGAAAAGGCGTAAAACCACCTTTATGAACACCTAACTTTTTTCCATTTAAATATACATGTGCTTCATAATTTACTGCGCCAAAATGAAGAAAATAGCGCTTACTCTCCTGAAGGTCTACGTGGAAGTCCCTTTTATACCATAAAGTACCTTCGTATAACTCCAAGCGTTCCTCCTGTGAATTCCAATCCCCAGGCACCTTTAATGTTGGGGACTGGCTAAAATCGTACTCCACACGTTGGGTAGAATCTATTTCTTTAGCTGTAATATTATCATAAAAGCCACCCTTGCCAGACTCGCTTTGATCAAAAGGTTGCTGCCGGTAATCCAGATATCCCATTTTATAAGGATCAATAATGTAATTCCAGCGTCCGTTAAGACTAAGCGTTTCCCTTCCCGGAAGGTTTTGGATAAGTTCCTGGGAGAAGGAAATAACAGGTAAGTTTAATATTAAGCCCAGCAAAAACAGGTAACTAAAGAGGGTACGCATATTCATAGACCAAAAATTTAGTAATAGTAAAGCCCTTCCATCAGAAATGAAAGGGCTGTTAAGTTATAGATAATTATATTAATATCCCGGGTTTTGATCTTCCTGGCTTATGTTCTCGTTGGCAGCAATCTCATCGTTAGGTATAGGAAATCCATCATAATTACTGTAAATTACCATATCCTTTTCAGAAACCTCTTTCCCCTGCTTCTAATATTATTGTATGAATAAAACCAATGCACAAGACCTGTCTTCTCACCAGTGGAAAAACAAATTCCTTTTAATCTTTACTGAAAATTCTGACAATGCTGTGTACAAAAATCAAATTAGGGAAACACAAAAACATAAAGATGCCTAGAAGAGCGAAAAATCATTATCTACCAAATTACTCCTGATAAATTTAAAACAGGACTGGCTTTGGGTGATAAATGGAAAAAAGGCAACAAGCTTTATGATCAGTACAAAAATAGAATGCTCCCTTTGAAGTACTTTTAACAGGACTGGACGGAGGGCGAAAATCAATGAAAAAGCAACTGCTGCTGACTGATGAGTTATCATAGACGTTATGCCCATGCGAAAAGCAGAAATGGATAAAAACAAAGGCTAAAACTTCACTTCCAGCAACCTGTTACTAAAAAACCACCTTTTTTCTTTATCTTTAATAAATGCAGAAAAATTGTTTGGAATGTGGTGAAAAGCTCGTGGGCCGGGAAGATAAAAAGTTTTGTAGCGATTCCTGCCGCAACGCCCACCACAATAAAGCCAACCGCAACGAAAATGTCCTGATTAAGAGTGTAAACGCCCAGTTACGAAAAAATTATAAAATCCTTCAGGAGTTAAACCCGGAGAACAAAGGTAAAACCAGTAAATCCCGCTTACAGGAAAAAGGCTTCAGCTTTAACCATATCACCAGTATTTACAAAACAAAAACCGGCACGGTTTATTATTTTGTGTATGACCAGGGTTATCTTCCGCTGGAGAATGATTTCTACGCCCTCGTCAAGAAAAATTAGCCCCACCAGGTATCTCCTTTTAATTGCAATGCCGCCCTTAAAACATCCCGCTGACTTATTTGCCCAACCAGCTTACCGTCCTGCAGAATAGGAAATCGCCTGCGCTTAAGCTCGATAAATTTTTTCGCGGCATCCAAAACATTCATTTTGCCGTCTATGGTTTCCACATTACAGGTCATATGTTTTTCAACAGTAAGATCTTCCATAGGCATATTGTAATAGCGGCTGTCCGAAATTTGTTTCAGGCAATCTCCTTCAGAAATAATTCCCAATAGTTCGTCATTTTCATTCACCACCGGGCCACCGGAAATATTATTTTCAATAAGTTTTTCTATTACATCAACCACTTTTTCCTCTTTCCTGAAAGTAATTAACGAGGTGCTCATGTAATCTTCAACCAACATTGCGGGTTCCGCGGGCTTCTCCGGCTCGGCGCGCTTCCCCTGAAAACTTTTTACAGCCATAATTATAAAGTTTTGATTACTAACATTTTAAATATACACATTTTTATATTATTCTCATCTGTAGGCAGAAATATTCTTTTTCAGCTAAAACTTAATTAACTTTAAAATCAAATTATTATCGCCATATTTCCTTTTTATGCCGAAAAAATTATCTGCTTTTTTAGCTTTTTTTCTCATTGTTATTGCTGTATGGCTAAGTTATTATGGCAGTCATCCCCACGACTTAGAGCCGGTAAGCGCCCCCGAAAACAATTTTTCCACTGAAAGGGCCTTTCAGCATGTTCAAAACATTGCCAGGAAACCGCATTATGTTGGAAGCAGCGCCCACAGTGAAGTTCGCAACTACATCATAAATGAATTGCAGAAAATGGAGCTGCAGGTGCAGGTGCAGGAAGGTTTCAGCTTGAACACATACGGCGAAATGGCGCGGCCGCAAAATATTTTATGCCGTATAGAAGGCTCCGGTAAAGGCAAGGCCATAGCTTTAATGACGCATTATGACAGTGATCCACATTCTTCTTACGGCGCAAGCGACGCGGGAAGTGGGGTGGCCACCATTCTTGAAGGCATAAGGGCCTTCCTTGCCGATAGTATTCCTCATGAAAATGATATAATCCTGCTGTTCAGCGATGCGGAAGAACTGGGCTTAAACGGCGCCGAATTATTTATTAAAGAACATCCCTGGGCAAAAGATGTACAACTTGCGCTTAACTTCGAATCCCGCGGCAGTGGCGGTAATTCTTTTATGCTGCTGGAAACCAATAAAGCGAATTCAGCATTGATAAAAGCTTTTAAAAAAGCCGGCCCAAATTTTCCGGTTACCAATTCCCTTGCCTACAGCCTATATAAAATGCTGCCCAACGATACAGATTTAACGGTGTTGAGGGAGCACGGAAATATTAACGGCTTTAATTTTGCTTTTATAGACGATCATTTTGATTACCATACGGCTACAGATATTCCTAAAAACCTGGATAAGGAAAGCCTGGCGCAGCAGGGCAGTTATCTTATGCCCTTGCTCTATTATTTTAAAGACGCGAAACTGGATCTGGATTCTGCTGAAGATGTGCTGTATTTTAATCTTCCCTTCGGAAAGATCATCAGCTATCCTTTCGCATGGATTTTTCCCATGCTTATCCTCGGTATCCTGCTGTTCGCAGTCTTACTAACTTACGGGCTTACTACGGCCCGCCTGGAGGCTAAATTTATTTTTAAAGGTTTTGTCCCTTTCTTTATTAGCCTTGCTGGCTCAGGATTAGCGGTTTACCTGCTCTGGAAATTCTGCCTGATGATCTACCCGCAATATGCCGAAATACAACAGGGCTTTCCCTATAATGGCTATTACTACATTTATGCTGCAATTTTTCTTAGCCTCACTATTTCATTTTTCACCTACAGGAATTCCGGCTATTCCCGTGAAAAGGCATCATTGTTTGTGGCACCCATTTTCTTTTGGCTGTTTTTATGTTGCCTTACGGCCTTTTTTTTAGAAGGTGCGGCATACTTTATCATCGCCTTCTTCTTTGGCCTGGTTCAGCTGTTTGTAATGATGCGCCAAAGGCAGCCAAATTTGCTCCTTATGGCCCTGCTGTCCCTTCCGGCTATATTTATCATACTGCCTTTTGTAGATGCCTTTCCCGTAGCCCTGGGGCTAAAAATACTCTTTGTAACAGCAATTTTAACAGTCCTCCTGTTTTCACTATTGTTGCCTGTTTTTGGATACTTTAAAAGAAACAGGGAACTTGCGCTGTTGTGCTTCATCATTTTTAATGGATTATTTATCACCGCTCATTTTAAATCTGATTTTAATGAAGACCGTCCAAAACCCAATAGTGTGGTTTACCTGTACGATGCCGATGAAAATGAAGCCTACTGGTATTCCTACGATAAAATGCCCGATGAGTGGACGGAGCATTTCTTCGGAAAAGAGCCTGAAAGAATTTCTTCTAATGCCGTACATTTCGATAGCAAGTACGGCAGCGGATTTACTTACAAAGCATCTGCTCCAGAAATTGATTTAAAAGAGCCTTACATCAGCCTTCAAAAAACAGGGACTTCGGCTTCTGCAAATGAGTATTCGCTTAAAATAGCACCAAAAAGGGAGGTAAACCGACTGGAACTTTTCGCTAACCGGGACTTTGATTTTGAGGAATTTGAAGTGAATGGCAAAACGGCAGATTCGGTTTATCTGGGAGAAAATGCATTCCATATTTTCAAAAAACGATGGAAAGAGAGGTTATTGCTTTACCACGCTTCCAGCAGGGATACCATAAGGATTAATTTTAGCCTGGATAGCAATAAAACTCCAGAATTCACCTTATTCGAATCCAGTTATGACCTGCTCGAAAATGAGCAACTTGATGTTCAGAAAAGGGAAAATTGGATGATCCCCCGCCCTTTTGTGGTAAATGACGCTATAATCATACGAAAAACCATTAATGAGGATGGCAATTCTAATTAGAATTTAAAGAATACTGATGATCTTAAAGACATTTATTGATGCAGATTAAAAGCTCCAATATCTCCATTTTAGGCTGCGGCTGGTTAGGGCTGCCCCTGGCAAAAATGCTTATAGAAAATGGGTACAGCGTAAAAGGATCAACCACCAGCAGGGAGAAAATTGTAAAACTAAGGGAGGAAAATATCACGCCATACCAAATTAAATTATTTGCTGAAGGAGTGCAGGGCGATCTTACCTCTTTTCTTTCTCATTCTGAAATTCTCATTCTTGATATCCCGCCGGGGCTTAGAAGCGACCCTGAAGCCGACTTTACAGGGAAAATTGAAAAGCTTTTAAGTTATATCAAGAAAAGTGATATCAAAAATGTGGTTTTTGTGAGTTCGACTTCAGTTTACAAAGACACTGAAGAATTTCCTGAATATACTGAAGCTTCTGCTCCCAACGGCACCTCCAGGGCAGCTGTGGAGATTATTTCCGCGGAAAAAATGCTGAAGGAAACTCCTGATTTTGAGACTACGATTCTAAGGTTTGGAGGTTTGCTTGGGGGTGACCGGCATCCGGTAAATTTCCTTTCCGGCAGAAACGGAATCAAAAATCCGAAAGCACCTGTAAATTTAATTCAGCAGGAAGATTGCATGGAAATTATTTTCAGGATAATTGAAAATGAAGCATGGGGAACTGTTATTAATGCTGTTTATCCTAATCATCCGGATAAGGAAAGCTATTACGCTGAAAAGGCTGAAAGTAATAATCTCCCTCTGCCAGAATACGACCACAGCACGGCTTCAAAAGGAAAAATTATAAAATCGGAACGTTTACAGGGATTACTGGATTTTGAGTTTCAGCATAAGATTTAAACTGAAAAAACTACTCCGTATAAGCTTCAGCATAAGGAGACCAGACTTCATAAATTGGATCGCCTTTGGAACTTTTTCCCTGGTGGTGCCACTCCCCCTCCTGCACATCATAGTGGAAATCAAGCTTTGCCCCTACCCGGCTGTTGTCTTTAGAGAAAAAATCTATATCTTCCACATATTTGCCATCTTCCGCAGAATAAGTCCCGCCACCGCTGCCAAAAAATTCCCTGGTTGCAGAATTAAACGCCACCCATTGAAAGCGGTCGCCGCCTAAAATTTTTATGGTGCGCCTTTCGCCCGGTGTTCTCCTGCTAATTTCGCCGTCCCGTTTCCTTCCCGTAATCACCCAATTGCCGGAAAGGTCATTTTGATTTTCAGAAATTCTTTTCCACACCTGCACCTGTGTAACATTGTTAATTTTAATCTTGCTGTTGCCCTCCATAAAACTCAGTTTGGGATCAAAGGTATTGCCTACAACTTTAGGGTTTTTGGTATTAAAATCTGGCATTTCCTGGTAGTCGCCTTCAGCATATTCTCCGCCTAAAGCCCAGAGAAATTCATTTGTCCCGGCATCTTTGGCACCTTCAGCATAATAGCCGTCCTGGTAAATACGCACTACTTCTTTATCTGTTATCTCCCGGCCGTTCTCTTCTATAAGCTTCCACGAGCCTTCGAGGTCTTGTGCATTAAGAGCAACGCAAAATACTATAAAGGGAATAAGAATCGCTTTTCTCATAACTATAAATATTTGATTATCAATAAATTTTTAGAAAAGCTCCAGGTTTTGAGTTAAAGAATTGCTAAGCTATTCCTGCTCATTTCCATAGGTGTCATATTCCGGATAAAGGAAATTGTTATAGGGAAACCTGGTAATATGGATTTTTCGCACCGCTTCGTAAACCTTTTTTCTAAAGTGTTCCATATTCTCCTTCTCCAGCGCCGAGATAAACAAAACATCTTCTCCCAACCTGTTCATCCAGGTCCTTTTCCAGTCGGCCAGAGTATTATGGGCAGTGGTTTTTTCAGTAATCAGGTCATCTTCGGCAATTACTTCCGGCTGATACTGGTCTATTTTATTAAAGACCATAATAGTTGGCTTGTCAGAGCTTTTGATCTCGTCCAGGATCTGGTTTACAGAATCTATATGCTCTTCAAAATTAGGATGCGAGATATCGACCACGTGCAACAATAGATCTGCTTCCCGAACCTCATCCAGGGTACTTTTAAAGGATTCTACCAGCTGCGTTGGCAGTTTTCGTATAAACCCAACAGTATCGGTAAGCAAAAATGGCAAATTACGAATCACCACTTTTCTCACCGTGGTATCCAGGGTGGCAAACAGTTTATTTTCGGCAAAAACCTCGCTTTTACTAATCACGTTCATTAAAGTAGATTTCCCCACGTTGGTGTAACCCACCAGCGCCACACGCACTAATTGCCCGCGGTTTCCACGCTGCACTTCCATTTGCTTATCTATGGTGGCAATTTTCTTTTTAAGAAGGGAAATTTTATCTCGAACAATCCGCCGGTCCGTTTCAATCTCGGTTTCCCCGGGGCCCCGCATTCCAATACCACCGCGCTGGCGCTCAAGGTGCGTCCACATCCCCGCGAGCCGTGGTAATAAATACTCGTACTGGGCAAGTTCTACCTGCGTCCTCGCATAACTGGTTTGCGCCCTTTGGGCGAAAATATCAAGGATAAGGTTTGTCCTGTCCAGGACCTTACACTTTAGTATTTTTTCAATATTCTTTTGTTGCGCAGGAGAAAGTTCATCATCAAAAATAGCAGTTCCAATTTCATTCTCTTCCACAAACTGCCTTACATCGCTCATCTTTCCAGAGCCAATAAACGTCTTTGGATCGGGGCGGTCCATCTTTTGGGTGAAGCGTTTCAGCACTTCGCCCCCTGCTGTATAGGTAAGGAATTCCAGCTCATCAAGATACTCCTCCAACTTTTCCTCGCCCTGGTCTTTTGTGACGATCCCGATAAGAACCGTCTTTTCGTATTGTAAATCGGTTTTTTCAATCATAAACACAAAGTTACATAATAGGGAAGAATTAAATTTTTGCTTCTAAATAAATAATTCTTAAAATGAATTGGGATAAACTTTTTTATAACAGTATGGAAAATGAAAATCGGGGAATCTCCTAAAAAATATGATTTTTCTATTGCCCCTTCCCATATCCCTGAAATTGCTAATATTTAAAGAGTCTAAAACCTCTTAAATCCCGGCTAACTTAAAATTGCTACTTTTACACTGAAAAAGAAATTGATTCTATGAAAAAGATCATCCTGCTCCTCCTTGGAGCCTTCAGCATCCAAAATGCCGCGGCACAAATTGATTTTCCTCAAAATGAGGTGAAGCTGAATATCGCAAATACCATTGCAATTGCATCGGTAGAACTGGGCTACGAAATGTTTATGGACAATAACCAATCCATTGATTTTGGCCTGTTGTTAAATGACCGGATGAATTATCATTCAGAAAAAGGCTCCCGAAACTTCAAAACCAATAGCTTTAAAATAGGATATAACTTTTACTTTGGCACCGAAAATTCCGGTTCCGGCTTATATGCAAGTCCTTTTGCCAAATTGCGTACCGGCGAATTTTCTGAAGTAGTGCAGGTAGAAAGCGAGGATGTAAAGCGGGTAACCGATATGGATGCCTTTATCATAGGCATTGGCGGGGGCTATAAATGGAATTTTAACGATACCTTCGTGATTGGCCCTTTTGCCAATGTAGGTCGAAATTTTAGCAACGAGGTGAAAGACCGTTTTTCAGCAATAGAATTTAACGCGGGATTAAGTGTGGGATACAGGTTTTAATTTCCCCCTTCTTTTCTTCCGCAGAAAACCCATTTATTTAATCCATTTTTTATGATTACCAGGCATTGGACAGGGCGCGTAAAACCTGAAGAGGCACAAAACTATATCAACTATCTGCAAAAGGAAATTCTCCCTCATCTTAGAAATCTTGATGGTTTTACGGGAGCCGGTATTAACCGTAGAAGCCTAGAAAACGGGATAGAATTCCTTTTTGTTTCCAATTGGGCTTCTTTGGAGCATATCAGAGCTTTTGCAGGCGAAAATATTGAAGTTGCCGTAGTTGCAGAAAAAGCACAAAAGATGATGCTGGACTTCGATAAGGAAGTCCGGCATTATGAGGTTCTTGAATAATAAAATTTATTAGGAAATCGCTGAATCCTTCCACACTTTATATGCGGCGAGGTCTTTTTCAATTAAGTTCAGACAAAAAGCAATCACCGCCGCATCATCTAAATATCCTATAACGGGTATAAAATCGGGAATGAGGTCAATAGGGGAAAGCACATAGAGTAAAGCCCCACCTATAGAAGCAATGATATTCCATGGGATTGCCCGGTAACTGCCATTGGCATAATCCCTTACAAGGGAAAAAAGGATTTTTACATCATCCATATACCTGCTAAGTTTGCCTTTACTCTCAAATTTGGATTTTATTTCTTCTTCTTTCTCCTGGATTTTGTCAAGGTCTTTCTCCTGGAATTCACTTTGGCTTTTGTTGTGCGCTTCTTCGGCTTTTTCTTTAGAAAATATGCTCATGTCTAAGTGGATTAATTTTGGTGTTGATTAAAATTCTAAAATAAGAATTTTATCATACAAAGCGTTCCCTGCCTTGTGAATGTTGCCCTATAACAATCTTAAGAATGCGTTAATTCTGCGATCAGTCCTGTATGCTGCGGAAATTTTTCCTGAAGCTGCTGTCTTTCTGCCAGTGTAAAATCTTTAAAATCAAATCCCGGTGAGACTGTGCAGCCCACAAGGGCTAAGGTGTTTTCTCCCGCCACCGTGGCCCCAAACCAATGCCCGCCTGGCACTACATATTGCGGAACCTGTCCTTTAGCAAAATCTTTCCCGATGATAACTTCAGCATGTCTTCCTTCTTCTGAAATAGTATGCAGCCGGATTGGTGAACCATCATAAAAATGCCAGATTTCGTCCTGCTTTATTTTATGAAATGCCGAAAAGGTATCTGAAGTCAGCAGGAAATAGATACAGGTGGAAAAATTCCTCTTATTCTCAAAACCGGGCAAACTGGCTTCTTCAATTGCCTCCTTGCTCCTGTAAGTTTCCCTGAAATACCCGCCTTCCGGATGAGGTTGCAGGTCTAACTTTCGTATAATTTCATTTGCTTCTTTATTGATGCTCATTCCGTGGAATTTAAGATTATTTTCTCGCTCAAATGCAGCAGTGCAGCAGCCTTTGGATCAAATATAAAGATCTCTTCGGATTTTAGAAGTTTTAGGGGCTTCAATAATCCCTGAATTTTCTTCTCAAAAATGCATGGTATCCCTTAAATTTACTTCAGAATAAATGAATTATGAAAGACCTGCGTTACCAGTTAAGCCAATACAAGCTTTCCAACGATCCACACCTTCTGGATAGACAGAACCATATTACCGACAGAATACGGGAAATTATAGAAGAATTGCACCCAGATGTATTGAAGGGTCGCAAATACCTGCTTAAAAAACTTCCGCGCCTCATAGAGCAATATCCCAAGGTGCCGGTTTTTAAAAACCTCCTGGCCACCGTTCATCAAAAAAGAGGAGAAACAGAACTGGCATTTAAAGCAAATCGCTGGCTGGCAAAGGAACACCCCGATTATCTTTTCGGAAAGCTGAATCTTGCCGCCGAGTATTTCGAAAATGCAGAATACGAAAGCATGCCGGAGGTTTTAGGGGAAAGTTTAGACCTGCAATCGCTTTACCCGCATCGGGATGAATTTCATATTGAAGAATTTATCGCGTTTTACCAGATGGCGGTTTTATATTTTTTATCCCAGGACAATATAGAACAGGCCGAAATGCGTATTGATATTATGAAAGAAGTGGCCCCGGATCATGTTAAAACCAGAGATGCAGAAGAACGTTACACACATTACATTTATGTAAAAGCGGCTGAAAGAAAGGCAGAGCAATCTAATCGCGCTCCCCTCGTAGCAGACAGGCGATCGGACTTACAGACAACCCAGCCACCTTCCTTCCATTTCCCTCTGCAAATGGAGTGGCTTTACGAAGAAGATTATGATTTCCCACAACACAAACTGGAAAAAATTCTTGAGCTTGAGCGAAAACCGCTTATAGAAGATTTAATAAAAGTGCTACAAGATAGCATTTTGCGCCACGATTATTTTGAAGAAAATTATGACGGGGAAGATTTTCAGCTTTTCCCAATTCACGCCATTTTACTGCTTGTGGAGCTAAAGGCCGGGGAAAGCCTGGAAAGTTTTTTAGAGCTTTTAAAACAGGATGCAGACTTTCTTGAAATCTGGTTTGGCGATTTCATTAATGAGGTTGTAAAAGCTGTGGTACTCGAAATGGGAGAAATTCGCATGGAAGAGCTTTTTAATTTTTTAAAACTCCCTAACCTGTACACTTTTGCCAAATCCCATATCTCTGAAGCTATAATTACGCTCCTGTCCCAAAAGCCGGAACTAAAGAACCAAATCCTGCAAAATTACAGGGATCTTTTACAGTTTTATATTGAAAAAGACACCGATGTAAATTACGCCGATTCCACCGCCTATGCTCTCATCATTTCAGATTGCATGGAAGCCGGATTTAAAGAACTTTTGCCTGAAATTGAACAACTTTATAAGCAGGACCTGGTTGCACTGGATGTTAATGGAGATTTTGAAAAAGTTGAAGAGCATATCCAGCAGCCCAATTTCAATACAATTGGCTTAAAATTTGCCAAAGCCGGTATTTTCGAAAAATATAAAATATGGAAAGAAGACTATGAAAATTATCTCGAAAAAGAATTTGAAGATTTAGAGCTGGAGGATAAAGAAATGGATTTTTTTGATGATGATTTCAATTTTGATGAAGATGATGAAGATGATGATTATTTT
Source organism: Autumnicola tepida (assembly GCF_031846485.1). NCBI lineage: Bacteria > Pseudomonadati > Bacteroidota > Flavobacteriia > Flavobacteriales > Flavobacteriaceae > Autumnicola > Autumnicola tepida. Next base: position 4,657 of record NZ_JAVRHQ010000021.1, on the reverse strand, counting down.
CTAGATGACTTCATCTCAGAAAATCAGCCTTTGCGCAAAGAAAAAGAACCCGGCCGTAACGATCCCTGCCCCTGCGGAAGCGGGAAAAAATACAAGAAATGCTGCATGAACAAAAAATAGATTTCCTTGTAATAATGTCCTAGTGTGCTGCAAAGCATTAAAAGTTTAGCATGAAAAATGTTGAAACCGTTGTTTCTAAAACATAATTGTTTTCGACCTTTTTCAAATTTCACAAAAAAACCCGCTCATAAAAGCAGGTTTTTCTCCCATTTCTTAATACTCAATACTAGCAGCTACAAGTCAAATTTTATTCCCTGCGCCAGGGGCAGTTCTGTAGTATAATTAATGGTGTTGGTTTGTCTTCTCATATACACTTTCCAGGCATCAGAACCCGATTCCCGGCCGCCGCCGGTTTCTTTCTCCCCGCCAAAAGCACCGCCTATCTCCGCGCCGGAAGTCCCTATATTCACATTGGCAATTCCGCAGTCTGAACCTTCAACCGAGAGAAATCTTTCCGCTTCTCTTAGGTTATTGGTCATAATTGCTGATGAAAGCCCTTGTTTTACCCCATTCTGAATCGCGATGGCATTTTCCAGGTCGCCGGAATATTTCAGCAGATAAAGCACCGGTGCGAAAGTTTCCTGTTGAACGATTTTAAGTTCATTTCTGGCCTCGGCAATGGCAGGTTTTACATAGCAGCCGCTTTCGTATCCTTCGCCTTCCAGCACGCCGCCTTCCACGAGAATATTTCCGCCTTCTTTCACAACTTGTTCCAGGGCCGACTGGTAATTTTTCACGGCATCTGTTCCAATCAAAGGCCCCACATGGTTGTTTTCATCTAATGGATTTCCTATGCGAATTTGTTTATACGCGTTAACGATGGCATCTTTTACCTTATCGTAAACCTCTTCATGAACAATTAGCCTGCGGGTAGAAGTACAACGTTGCCCGCAGGTGCCCACGGCCCCGAATACCGCTCCTATAACAGTATTTTTAATATTGGCATCGGGCGTCACAATAATCGCGTTATTTCCGCCAAGTTCCAGCAAAGATTTTCCCAGCCTTGCCGCAACGGCCTGGGCCACGATTTTCCCCATTCTTATAGAACCGGTAGCCGAAATTAGCGGTACCCGTTCATCTTTTGTCATAAATTCCCCTACTTGGTAATCTCCGGTAATTAAGGAAGAAATTCCTGCAGGCACCCCGTTTTCTTTAAAAACCCTTGCCGCGATATTCTGGCAGGCAACCGAAGTTAAGGGAGTTTTCTCTGAACCCTTCCAGATACAGGCATCGCCGCACACCCAGGCCAGGGCCGTGTTCCAGCTCCAAACCGCCACAGGAAAGTTAAAAGCCGAAATTACCCCAACCACTCCCAGCGGGTGGTATTGTTCATACATCCTATGGCCGGGGCGCTCGCTGTGCATGGTAAGCCCATGGAGCTGCCGCGAGAGGCCCACGGCAAAATCACAGATATCGATCATTTCCTGGACTTCCCCCAGGCCTTCCTGGTAAGATTTTCCCATTTCGTAAGAAACCAGTTTCCCCAGTGGTTCCTTCAGCCTGCGCAGTTTGTCGTTAAACTGCCGAACCACTTCCCCACGTTGCGGTGAAGGCCAGCTTCTCCATTCTTTAAAACCTTTTTCAGCCGCGGCAATTACATTTTCATAATCTTCCCTGGTGGTGGTTTTCACTTTACCAATCAGCTGCCCGTCAACCGGCGAGTAAGATGCTATTTCTTCCCCGTTGCCAAACCAGTCCTCGCCGGTAGAAGTTCCGTTATTGATTTCAGCAATGCCCAGGTCCTTCAATGCCTGGGGAACCCCGAATTTATCTGCTATTTCACTCATCTTTGTGTGGTTTTTTGTTAAATATGTGCAGCACGAAAATATTAAATTTTCAGCCGCTATTCCTCTTCAGCAACAAAACGGCGGTCTACCGGCATTACCTCTCCGCAGTTATCACAGGTGCGCAATTCCCTGCTCTGGTAAAAATGTTTAAAATGCTTCAAAAAGTCTTTTTCAATATCTTTTAGCGGAAAATATACTTCGTACAGTTTATGGTTACAATTATCGCAAAACCATAACAGCCCGTCCTGCCCACCTTCGTTCATTCTTTTGCGTTCTACCACCAGCCCTATGGAACCTTCATTTCGCACAGGGGAATGCGGAACTTTGGCAGGGTGCAGGTACATATCTCCCGGGCCTAACTGCATGGTTTTTTTCTCCCCGTTTTCCTGAATATGCACCTCGATAGTCCCCTCCAGCTGGTAAAAAAGCTCCTCGGTTTCGTTGTAATGATAATCTTTTCGGGCATTCGGCCCCGCCACTACCATCACGATGTAATCGCCAGATTCTTTATACAAATTCCTGTTGCCAACGGGCGGCTTTAAAGTCTCCCGGTTCTCTTCCAGCCATTTGTTAAGATTAAAAGGTTTTTTTATAGCCATTTCTCAAGGTTTTTTCTGTTCTAAAATTAAGCATTCTGCTTAAGAAACGCGTAATTATGAACATTTAGTTAATGGCGCCTGCGCTGCACCGCGCTATCCGCTGCAAGTCCTCGCCCACAAAAAGGGCTGCGGGCTTTCCGCTGCTATCGCTGGCGCGAAAATTACAGTTAATCCGGAAATGAGAAAAAGTTAAGGACGACAGGTTTCTTTTACTTTTTAGTCCTTCATTTTCACTTTTCCTTCCGCAGATTAAAAATTGTTCATTCACTTTCAGCAACTTTCCACTTTCCACTTTCCACATTTCACTCTTCACCATTCTCCTCACTTGCATTGTTTTTATTAACTTTCAGGCTAAACTTTAACAATTTTTGTCAATTTCAGCGTACCAACAAAACCTCAACATGAAAAAACTTCTCCTTCTTTTTAGCTTCTGCCTTTTCATTGCCTGTAATGAAAACACTTCTTCTAAAGCAGCTAAGCCTTCCGAAGAAAATTCAGAAAAAATCAACAATGATTCCCTTCCCAATTTCGGAATCGTTATTCACGGTGGCGCCGGAACAATCCTGAAAGAAAATATGTCCGATTCGCTGGAGCAGGCCTACCGGGCAAAACTTGAAGAAGCCATAAGGACCGGGCACGAAATTTTGGCAAATGGCGGCACGGCGGTAGAAGCGGTTAGAAAAACAATAAATGTGATGGAGAATTCACCGCTTTTTAACTCAGGCAAAGGCGCGGTTTTCGCCAATGACGAAACCAACCAGCTGGACGCATCAATAATGGATGGAAAAACCTTAAATGCAGGGGCTGTGGCAGGGGTTTCTACAGTTAAAAACCCTATAGACCTTGCGTACGAGGTAATGGTAAATAGCGAACACGTGCTGCTTGTCGGGAAAGGCGCCGAAGTTTTCGCCAAAGAGCAGGGACTGGAAATGGTAGATCCTTCTTATTTCTATACTGAAAACCGGTTCCAGAGCCTCCAACGGGTAAAAGAAAGGGAAAAAGCAAAGGCCGATAATAAAACGGCATTTTATGATCCATACATTAAAGATTCCAAATTCGGAACGGTGGGCTGTGCCGCTTTGGATAAAAACGGAAACCTCGCCGCGGGAACTTCTACAGGCGGGATGACCAATAAAAAATATAACCGCATTGGGGATTCACCGATTATTGGCGCAGGTACTTATGCCAATAATAAAACCTGCGCGGTTTCCGGCACCGGCTGGGGAGAATTTTTTATTCGCGGTGTAGTGGCCTACGATATTTCTGCGCTTATGGAGTACAATGGTTTGAGCCTTCAGGAAGCAGCCAGCAAAGTTATCCAGGAGAAAAACCCCGAATTAGGAGGCAACGGCGGCATTATTGCCATAGACCACGATGGGAATGTGGCCATGGAATTTAATACTGCCGGAATGTACCGCGCTAAAATGAACAAAAACGGGGAGCTGGAAATTGGAATTTACGGGGAGTGATTGTTCAATTCAAACGAATTTTTCCAAAGTTTTGAACTTTAGAAAAGTTTAAAGCTAACATTTAACAGGCTCACATGATCCCTCTGGAACCAGACAAGTTTCACCATGGTTATAACCGGGCGAATGGGAATGAAAATATTTTTAAGAATAAAGAGAATTACCGGTTTTTTCTTCAACAGTACAAAAAATACATTGTTCCTTTAGCGGATACCTTCTGCTATTGTTTAATGCCCAACCATTTTCATTTTTTATTTAGAATAAAATCAGAACCTGAACTTAAAAAACTTGTAGATTTTCCAAATTCCCCAGCTGTAGAGAAATTCCTAAGCAAAGGATTTTCCAACTTTTTCAGTTCTTACACACAAGCCTTTAATAAGCAGCAAAACCGAAGGGGAAGCCTTTTCATGAAAAATTTTAAAAGAAAATGCATTGAAAAAGAAGATTACCTGTACAACCTTATTCCTTATATTCACAATAATCCTGTAGCCGCCAAACTTTGTGAAAAAGCTGAGGATTGGGAGTTTTCTTCTTATAACTCCATCATTTCTGAAAAACCAACGCTTTTGCAAAGAGAGGAAATCCTGGAATATTTTGATGGTCGCTCCAATTTTATTTCTTTCCATAAAAAGCCCAATAATGACAATTTTTCTTGTTGAAAAATTCTAAGTTCCACCCAACTTCCATCGAAACGAAGCTGTCTCATTAATTTGAGGCAGCTTTTTTCATTTTATTAGTTCTTAAC